>JAUPVN010000054.1 GCA_030917025.1 Patescibacteria group bacterium
AAACCGCAAATAATTCACATTTATCAATCTCTATGCTAGGAACAAATTCATATCTACGTAAATCCACTTAATATATTATACAACTTTTTGTATATATTACAATTTAGGGTTGAAATGTGTTATGGATTTCGTCAAAACTGTCTTGGTATTTATCCCAATTTTGTTCTGGCGTTTGAGTAGTAACAGTATAAACAGAGTTATCTTTATTTAAAATGATTGTATGTTTTGCTTTTACTTTACCGCTTTCTCCATCGTAAGTAACAATTAGGGTTTCTGTTTGTAACCCATTTTTTGTATCTCTAGATTCATAAACTACAGATGTATTAGGGTTATCTTTTTTTATTGCGTCTGAAATTGCAGTAATTACATCACTAGAATAACCATTGGGCGGTGCTGCAATATATACTACCTCTTCTTGGCCGTAGACTTTGCCTGTTTCTTTGTATTCGTCTTTAAATATTACACCTTGTACCATCTACTTGCTGCGGACTTGTTGTCCAGTTTTCTGGGTATTTTACACTATAACCAACACCCGTATCGTTATAGGTTTGTAAGGTAATATTATTACTAGAAACTATTGCTGCAATTATTATTGCTGTAATTATTGCATGAAAAATTGCCACAAAAACAGAAACAATTATGCCTGCAATAGCAAGCCCCTTACCCTTTTGGCCTTTTTTGTTAATTTGCACCAAACCAATAATAGACAAAATTAATCCAATAAGTGGTAACAAAAATGCAAATATAAAACCTACTATAGCCATTGCATTTGTTTTTTGCGTATCTTGGCTATTTTTTTGATTTTTGTTAGAAGAATTACCAGAAGATTTTTTGTTGCCTACTAAGTCTTTATCTGCGTTGTATACTCCATCCATCATAAACTCTGTTGGCATATCTTTTGCAGATTTATACGTTCCGCTTTTTGTGCCAGAACGCACAACACCAATTTTGCTTAAAGTCTCCTTTTTTACCATGGTATTCTCCTAATTTACTAATAATATAATTATACACCCCTTAAGCAAATATATAATTATAAATAAATATTTTGCTATTATGTAAGCATGGCAAGCAAAAATAGTAAGTTTACTAAAGATTTGTATTCTACGCGCAGAGTAGAAGCGCTTTCTGATGGCGTTTTTTCTATTGCAATGACTCTACTTGTTTTAGATTTAAGCGTATCTAGCATTGGAGATATTACTACAAACCAACAACTTCTTAGTGCTCTAAATTCTGAACTAAGCACAAATTTTGTTAGTTTTATTATTAGCTTTTTACTACTAGGCAGTATGTGGGCTGTTCATGCCAGGCAATTTGATTCTATAAAATATGCCGATAGACACTTAATGACTATTAACAATATAAGGCTTTTAGCAGTGGTGTTAATACCATTTACAACCAGCCTTGCCGGCAGGTACCCAGAAATTGCCCTTGCAACAGTGCTTTTTCCTATTAATTTTATGATATTAACAATAATTTCTAGCTGGCAATGGAACTACGCCACTAGCAAGCCAGAACTATACGATAAAAAAGAACTACCAGAAAAAACTATTAATTATTTAAAAATAAGAAACAAAATATTTGCTAGTATTGCATTTGTTGTAGTAGTTTTATCTTTATTTATTGGATCTTGGGCGTTTTTGCTATTTATACCTGGATCTTTTATTACTATGAAAGTTGCATCCAGCAAAATAAAATCTTAACTATTATTAAATTTATGGCTTTAAGATAAAATGTTGTTGACGATTTTATCTATGTCGTCGTTTGCTAGGTTTGATTTTACAGAATAGCCTACTATGCCGTAATCTCTTAAACCTGCCGGCGCATCAGACTCGTTTAAGTTAGATATTACATATACAGGTATGTCTTTGCCCCAATCGCTAGAGCGCATTTTAGCTAAAATTTGATCTCCGGCAATATCTGGCACCATCATGTCTAGCAATACTAGATCTGGCTTTTCTTTTTGAATAAAATAAAGCGCCGTAATGCCGTTATATGCTAAAAATACAGTATAGCCAATTAGCTCTAACCTTGTTTTATAAATTTCTGCCAAACTATCGTTATCTTCTACTATAATTATTGTTTTGTTGTTCATATTAAAATTATACACTAAGTACGCTCAATTAATATATTAGGTTTAATAGGTGTTATACTTTTACTATGGATGACGATGCACAGCAAAAAAGAATAGCTAACGAACTAAGTATAGTTGGAGTTTCTGGATACGGCTTACACAGAAAAGTTAGTAAAGAACTTGCGTTTGTTTTAAGAAGCGATGAACATGTTGAGGCGGCAGTATTTGGCCGAAACATAAATAACTGGCATGCTCTACTTGCGGCAACAGACAAACGCATAGTTTATATAGAGGCAGACTTATTGTTTCATAGTTCTGATAGCGTATCTTACGCAATTGTACATGGCGTAGACCACATACCTACACCATTTTTTGATGGCATTATTTTGTACTGTTTAGGAAAAGAATATAAAATCACTCACATAAATAAACAATCATCTACTAGGTTTATGAGATTTATAGAAGACAAAGTAGAAAATGTTGCCAAACCAGAACAAGACTTTAATCTTTCTTATACTAAGCCCAAAAATAATATTGCGGCTAAAACTAAACCAAAATTACCCTACACGTTAAGTAAACAAGATATATCTATTCTAGAAAATAACTCAATTTTAATTAGTGCGAAAACAGCAACTTCTACAAGTGTTAATTTTAAAAAGTATTATTTTAGATTATATCAAGAAGGTTTATATGCAATTACAAAATATAAACCATCTACACCCTTTGGGGATAACTTATCTTTACCAATAAGCGGAGTAATAGTTTCTCAGGCTGGCAGATACGCTGCTATGTTGTCGGGAAACGTATTACCAGTAAAAGATCTTGCAAGGGCTACGGTTATTGCAGATGAAATTTTAAAAAATATTAGCATGCCTAATGCTGTAAATAATAGTGATTCTGCTAATTATCTTGTTTACAAAATTACTGTAGATTCTATTAAGTATATATAGATATTTATTTAAACCAAATTCTGGCGGATTTTTCATCGTTCTTCATAGCAATAATTAAATCATCTATAGAATTAAACTTAGTGTTATTTCTATGAAAGTATTCTATTTGTAAATTTAAGTCTTTGCCGTAATAATCTTTATCTGGCACATCTAATAAATGAGCCTCTACCCTTCTGATGCTATCTCCCACTGTTATTGGTTGGCCTATAAATATAAGCGCAGGATTATTTTTATAATCATCTAATGTTGCATAACCAAAATATACTCCATCTTTAAGATAAGTTTTAGTAGCAATATTTGCTGTAGGGTAACCTAAACGTCTGCCATAACCACTAAACGCAGTTACTGTACCCTTTAATTTAGCCGGTAAGACTTTGTTCATACAATAAAGTATAGCTAAAATATAGTTGTATCCAAAATATACAAATATATTTATTGCTACAGCCTAATTTGTACCGTATACTACAATATGCATGGCAATAGACGTAATAGTTGGGTTACAAAGAGGCGACGAAGGAAAAGGTCGTTTTGTTGATATGCTTGCAGAACACAGCAGCGTTGTAGCACGATTTAATGGCGGTAACAATGCGGGGCACACTGTTGTATTACCAGACGGCCGTGATTTGGCCCTACACCTTGTACCTTCTGGCATAGCACATAGCCACACAATGAACATTATTGGCAACGGAACACTAATTAACCCAATTAAACTAGTAGAAGAAATTAATGACATTAAATCTAAGGGTATAAAAGTTTCTAGAGATAATTTAAAATTAAGCTCTGCTTCTCATCTTATTTTGCCCCATCATATTTACGACGACGAAATTAGAGAGGCCGGCGCCGGTGGACAAGGTAGTACTAAATCTGGTATTGCTCAGGTATCTTCTTACAAAGCGATGCGAACAGGCGCCAGAACAGAAATAATTAAAAATAGCCCAAACAAATTAGAAGAACTTGCATATGATGGTCTTATGGCGCAAAGACCATTAAGAGAAGCTCTTAATTTGCCTAGTATTAATGAAGCAAAGTTGGCTAAAGAATATGTAAAATACGCACAAATGCTAAGAGAATATATAACTGATACTGTTTTTTGGCTTAACCAAGAACTAAGAAAAACAAAACCTGTTAAAGTTTTAGCAGAAGGTGCACAGGCATTTTTACTAGATATAGACCACGGCATGTACCCTTTTACTACATCATCTTCTACTACTAGCGGTGGTGCAACTATAGGACTTGGCGTACCGCCATCTTTTATAAAAAATATTGTAGGCGTAGCAAAAGCTATTCAATCACACGTTGGCGGTGGCCCATTTGTTACAGAAATACACGATAAAAAACTACTTAAACAATTACACGGCGACATGAAAAAAATTGACGCCGAAAAAGGTACAACAACTGGAAGAGTCCGCAGATTAGGATATTTTGACTTAACACAAATTAGAAG
>JAUPVN010000055.1 GCA_030917025.1 Patescibacteria group bacterium
CAACAAGTGCAAATTTTTGACTAGTTCTTAAATTTAATAATTTCGCCTTCATAATAATCAATCCTATTTACTTTGTACATATGTAGTACAACAATAAACAAACTTTTATTTCAAACAATTATAAGATTGCTAATTTGATTTATATTAATTATGCAAGAGAATTATTAAAATAATAAACACTATATTTTCACGATTTTTTGGCTAGTAAACAAAAGGTACTAATTTTTTTGTGTATTTACTATACTCTTTGTAACCTGCAAAATGTTTTGTTAGCAAACGTTCCTCGTAATGTAGTTTTATTAATAAATCTACTAAAAGCAGTGCCCATAGCCCAACAGATATAAAACTAAAGTTATTACCTACCCACACGGCGGTTGCTAACAACACGGCCAAATACATTGGGTGCCGTATAAATTTGTATGGGCCACCAGTAAATAACTGCTGTTTTTTCCTGATTTCTGGCGATATATTTACAGCAAAATGCATAGTAATTATAGCCCACATACCCAAGCAAAAAGCCATTATTGTAACTAAATTTTGCCACCAATCTCCCCAAACTCCACAATACAAGGCAATTACAAATATTAGGGCAAATTGAACTATTACTAAAATGTGTGATTTCTTCATATATAACTTTAAATATAGCTTATTTTTGAATAGAGCGGCCCAAAACTAGAGCTAGCAAGGACATTCTTACATACATGCCATAACGCATTTGTTCAAAATAAGCAGCACGTGGGTCTGAATCTACGGCTGTATCAATTTCGCCCACGCGTGGCAGTGGGTGCATAATTATCATATCTTTTTTAGCATCTTTTAATACTTTTGGGGTAATTGTATAGGTTAATTTTAACCTCTCGTATTCTTGTGGGTCTAAAAAGCGCTCGCCCTGCACGCGTGTTACATAAAGTACATCTGTTTTTGGCAATACACCACTTAGGGTTTGGTGTTCTAATTGAGCTATGCCTTTGTGCTTAAACGGGTCTGTATAACTTTTTGGCATAGTGAGTTCTTTTGGAGATACATAATTTAGTGTTGCACCGTAATGAGATAACAATTGGGCCAAAGAATGCACTGTACGGCCATTTTTTAGATCCCCCACCATAGTTACTGTTATTCCATCTAAATGCCCTAGTCTTTGCTTAATTGTAAAAAGGTCTAGCAATGCTTGGGTTGGGTGTTCTCCCACGCCATCTCCACCATTTATTATTGGGTTTTGAGCCACCTCTGCCGCAACAGACACTGCGCCCATTTCTGAATGCCGTATAACAGTTACGTGGGCATATTGCTCTAGTGCACGTACAGTATCTTGCAAAGTTTCGCCCTTAGCAACAGAAGAGAAAGCAACGTTTTCTATGGTTTTTACAGAACCGCCATGGGCTTCCATTGCAAAATGAAAAGATGATGATGTTCTGGTAGATGGTTCAAAAAATATGTTCACTAAACGTTTACGCTTTAATAAATCTGTTCCATCATACTTTTTTACATATTTTTCTGTTGCGGCGGCCTCATTAAACAAAATATCTATATCTTTTTTACTAAACTGGCCAATGCTTAAAATATTTTTATTGGTAAAATCGCCATTAATAGGCGCGTCTATTGCTTTTTTTTGCATCTAGTACTCCTTATTATTAAAAAAGAGCCACCGCTGGCGACTCATGTTGCATTATTAAACTATTTAATTGATTTTTTTGTAACCGCAATTACTACCCCTTTACTACATTAATATAACCATATACTAATATATAACGTCAAACCTATTTTTTGCCTAATTTATAACCAACAATCAGCCAAAATACCATTACAACAAAAGATGTAATAAATGCAAATAATAAGCCAAATTCGTATATTACAATTACGCTGGCAACCGTAATAATACCCCCACCCATAAATGGTTCAAATGCTAGTTGCTTATAGGCAAAAACCTCTTTTGCCTTAGTTTTGTTAGAAGGGTCAGCCAGCCGATTCATTAATAAGCCAGTTGCTGTCATCCCCATAGATTGGCCAATGTTTGTTATGCCGTTTTCGAACCAATTTATTTTAAACATTTTAGGCGCAAGCACAAAAAAGCACCCCAATATCCAAACTACACCAGCAATAGCAAATGTAACAAAAATTGGTATATTATCGCCTATTACTTGCAACGATATTGTGGCAATGGCGCTTGCTATAAGTAAATCTAGAGCCAAAGAGCTAATTATGGCAGCGGTTCTTCTTTGTATAAGATGTGCTTTATGTATTTTCTTTAAAAACAACTGCACTATTAACCCACCTAGCATTGCCAACGGAAACAAAGGTAAATATTCAAAAAATCTTATGTCTGTAAAGGGCGATAATAAAAGGTCTTCTAAGTATACAAGCCCCTTTAGTAATACCCAGCCAATAAAAATAGCAACCACAAACGCAATAATATTTATTAAAACAGCCTTAGGGTTGGTATTAAATTTATTGGTAAAACCAACTAGATTGTAACCACTTTTTATCATTTGCTTTTCTATATGATCAAAAGTTTCTGTACTGCTATTTTTTGTAATTTTTCTGTTATGAACATTAATTATAATTATTCCACTAAATATAGCCGCAATTATGCTAAAAGTAGCCAAGCCTAATGCAATATCTGTTCCTTGCGGCCAACCTAGCTGCTCAAAAGTTGGCGCTAAACCCGCTGCTGTGCCGTGCCCGCCCTCAAAACTAATTTCTATTAATGCAGCTGAAAGCGGATTGGCGTTAAAAAACGGCACTAATATAAATACTGTAAGTAAAATACCCAGTACATACTGCCCCCAAGCAATGGTATTACCAAAAGCAATCATAGACCCAGATGTTTTCCAAATATCTTTAAGCTTTGGGATGGTTTTTCCCAAAAATAAACCAGCAAACACAACGCTAATTAAATATTTAGGCAAGCTAGCCCAAATATCGGTTATTTCTTTAGGTATTGTGCCTAAAACCTGCGGACCCAAAATTAATCCTGCAAAACCCGCTACTAGTGCACTGGGTATAAACAATTTTTGTAAAATGCCAGAACCACGCTTAATAAAGCGTGCAATCATTAAAATTATAAGTAAAATAATGATACTTTCTAAAAATATAGGCATTAGCACTATTATATCAGTTAATAATTATTAATAATTTGGCATCACTAGGGTTTATAGCACATATGTTATAATTTTATTAAATTATAGGAGAAATTAGTGTCTAAAATATATAAGCTAGATTTACTTATTGCTATTTATATTTTTTGTATTGTAGCGGCAGAAATGATGGGCACAAAAACCTTTCCGCTAACTAATTTTAGCTGGATGCATTTAAATGCTAGTGTAGCAATATTATTCATTCCTTTAATATATTCTATTAACGATATTATTATAGAGGTTTACGGCAAAGAGCGAGCTCGTAGTGTAATAAGATCGGGGTTGGTTGTAATTGTATTAATAATAATATTTTCTGCAATAGCCACTACACTGCCGCCCTCTACAAGATTTGCTGGCACAGAGCCGGCCTATGACACAATTTTTCATGCGTCTTTGCGAATATCCGCTGCCAGCCTAACGGCTTTTATTATTGCCCAAATAGCCGATATTTATATATTTAGCAGATTAAAAGAAAAAATGAAAAATCATGCGCTGTGGTTTCGCAACAACGTATCAAACATTGTTGCCCTGTTTTTAGATACAATTATATTTATGTTGCTAGCATATTATAGCTTTGATAAACCATTTAGCGATAACTGGGCCTTTATAATGAGCCTTGTTATACCTTATTGGTTAATTAAGTGCGCCATGCCTGTGCTTGACACACCCTTTGTTTATGCCGGAGTTTGGTGGCTTAAAAAAGATAAGCCCGCAAAAGCTGCCAAATAAACATAAGTGTGCTGTGCCATAGTAGTATAATAGCTATATGAACAAGGTGCTAAATTTAATAAAAAAATATATTAGGCACTTTATGAGCAAGGTTGCTGGTTTATTAAACAAAATTAGTGGCGGCAAAATTACCCCAAATAGCATAACTTGGTTTGGGTTTATTATGCATATACCAATTGCATACTTTATTGCCACCGGGAATTTAATAATAGCTGGCGTGGGTTTAATAATATTTGGCTTATTTGATACTTTAGACGGAGAACTGGCCCGCCTGCAAAAAAGCGTATCAAATGTTGGTGGTTTTTTAGATGCCTCTACAGATAGGCTAAAAGAAGTGCTTTTATACAGCGGTGTGGCGTACTATTTAGCCACTACAGACAATCCTAAGTACGCTGCAATAGCTGTATTGGCCTGCGGAGCCTCTTTATCTGTTAGTTATGTAAAAGCCAAAGGAGAGGCTATTGTAGCAAGTTCTACTAAAAAGATCCCGTACACAAAGCTTAATAGAATGTTTAGTGATGGGTTTTTCCCGTTTGAGATTCGCATGGCAGTATTGGCACTGGGTTTATTAAGTGGCAAAGTGGTATGGGCAATTGCAATAATTGCAGTGTTTTCTGTTGTTACAGTCTTTCAAAGAATTTATAACATAGCTAAAGCAATTAAATGAGCTATAAAATAGATTTACATACGCATTCAGTTGCATCTCCAGATGGTGGGCTAAATTTAAAGCAATATAAACAAATGCTAAAGAGTGGTGGGCTAGATTTTATTGCAATTACAGATCATAACACTACAGATTTTGCGCTAAAGGCCCGCAACCTTTTAGGTGAACAAATAATTATAGGCCAAGAAATTTCTACCTTACAAGGCGAGGTTATAGGGTTATTTTTAAGCTCTACCATTAAGCCTGGGCAAACTTTACAAAAAACTATTAAAGATATTACCCAGCAAAATGGTCTAGTTTACATTCCCCACCCTTTTGAACAAATAAGGAGTGGTGTTAGCCAAAAAGACCTTAGCACAATTGTACCAATGATAGATATTATAGAAACATATAACGGGCGCGCCTACTTTAACAATAAGACTAAACAAGCTATTGTTTTTGCACAAACAAACAATTTGGTAACAGCCTCTAGTAGTGATGCCCACGGCAAACAGGGTTGGGGTAAAACCTACACAATAATAAATAAAAAACCAACCAAAAATAACTTAACACAATGCTTAAAAAATTCTAATTATAGTACTAAAAAAGTTGGCGTAGGCATTTTGTACCCAAAAATTAATAAAACTAAAAAATTATTAGGTTTAGTAAATGTTTGAAACAATATTTTTTGCACTTTGGTTTTTTTTGCCAGCTGCTATAGCAAATGTAACACCAATTTTTGCCGCCCATATATCTTTTTTAAAAAAATACGACTACCCTATAGATTTTTACAAAACATATAAAGGCAAGCGTATTTTTGGCGCGCACAAAACCATACGTGGCTTTATGGTTGGAATAGTTTTTGCAACTATAACACTTTGGCTGCAGCAAATTATTGTAAACAATAGCAGTTTTATTGCTGACCTAACTTCTCAAACAGATTACAGCGCACTACCAGTGTTAATTGTAGGGCCACTGTTTGGCATTGGAGCACTTTTTGGTGATGCTATAGAAAGTTTTTTTAAGCGCCAACGCGGTATTAAGCCTGGAGATGGCTGGTTTCCATTTGATCAAACAGATTATATAATTGGCGGAGCTTTAGCCACCATGCCCTTTATTAAATTATCTATTTTGCAATATTTTATACTAATTATAATATGGCTAATTATTCATTTAATAGCATCATTTATTGGCTTTAAGCTACACCTTAAAGAAAAACCCATCTAAACTACATCTTGTTGGGGGCGGTTATGCCCAAAATATGCAAACCAGCCTTTAACGTATCGGCGTAGCGCTCTACTAACAGTTTACGGATTGGCTCGCGCGTGTCTCCTATTACTTTGCTGTTTTCATAAAATCTGTTAAAAATCTGGGTTAGTTCGTATAAATATGTACAAATATGATGCGGCATTAGCTCGTTTACGGCCAAGTCTACCACTCCTTTATATCGTAATAATTGCTGGGCCAAAGCTCGTTCAAAATCATCTAAACCATTTGTAACATCAGACTTTTCTACGCTAGATTTTTGCAAAATACTACGCGCTCTAGCATGAGCATATTGCAAATAAGGGCCACTATTGCCAGCCAGGCTAATAGATTCATCTGGATTATATACAATATCGCCACCTATTCTTTGCTTTAAAAATGCATATTTTATTGCACCAATAGCAACATCTTTGTTATCTTTACCAGAATTTTGAGCATTTGCAGAAATTGCAGATTCTATAATATCGTTGGCCATTAAAACATTGCCTTTTCGGCTACTCATTTTTTTAACACCAACAAGTTTTATCATACCGTGGGTTAAATGAGTTGTGCGCTG
>JAUPVN010000056.1 GCA_030917025.1 Patescibacteria group bacterium
CACTGCCAGAATTGTATAATCCTTTTGGATGGTTAAAAGTTTGGTTAGCGGGCCAAAAATATGTACACGGCAAGTATCCTTACGATGTGGTTGTTTTAGAAATGGGCACAGATACCCCAGGAGACATTGCCGAGCTTGCGCAAATAATTAAGCCAGATATTGCTGTTGTAACAGGTGTAAGCGAAGAACACATGGAGTATTTTAAAACTCTAGATAACGTCGCAAAAGAAGAGTTATCTATAGCCCAATTTGCAAAACAGCTAGTTATTAATAATGATGATACAAATAGTGATGCCGTTAAATTATATGTGCCTAATGATTTGCCAATTACAAAGTATGGTTTTAGTAGAGGGAGCCATTATAAGTTGCAAGCCCAAAGATCTACTCACCATAGTTTTGCATTAGAGACAGTTGGCCCAAATGGCCAAGATATAAAAACAGATGTTATGGTTGCTGCTAAGCATAGTTTGTTGCCAGTGGGCGCAGCCATTACAGTTGCAGAAATTTTAGGAATGAGCAAAGCAAATATAGAAAAAGGAGTAAGTTCTATTTTGCCACCCTCTGGAAGAATGCGCTTACTAGAGGGCCAAAAAGGTAGTTTAATTATAGATGATAGTTATAATTCAAGCCCTATAGCTGCAGAAGCCGCCTTAAAAACCTTGTTTGAAATGAAGGCACCGCAAAAAATTGCAATTTTAGGCAACATGAACGAGTTAGGTGCCGTGTCTAAAACGGCTCATCAACATATTGGAGATATGCTAAGGCCAGATAAAGTAGATTTGGTTATTACTTTGGGCCCAGATGCTAATAAATATTTAGCTACAAGTGCAGAGCAAAATAGCTGCAGCGTAATTAGAACAACCGATCCGTACAAAGCAGGCAAAGTAGCATTACAAAACTTGTCAGAAAAGGCAATTATTTTAGTAAAAGGCTCACAGGGCGATGTATTTTTAGAAGAGGCCGTAAAGATGTTACTTGCAAACCCTAACGATGCTAAGCATTTAGTGCGCCAAAACGATTTTTGGCAAACCAAAAAATCAAACCTTTATAATAATTTAGAACAATCATAATTATGGTAAAAGTGCTTTTAGTGCATGGCGGTGATTCTTCTGAAAGAGAAGTATCCTTAAAATCTTCTTATAATGTTCAAAAAGCCCTAAGTGAATTGGGTTATAGTTTAACTGTTTACGATCCACTTAAAGACGGCAATATAGAACCTTGGTTAAAAAATGTAGACGTTGTTTTTCCGATGATACATGGGCAAGGCGGAGAAGACGGTAGTTTACAAAAACAGCTAGAAGATTATGATATACCGTTTGTTGGTTCTGGCTCGCAATCATCTGCTAATTGTTTTGATAAGTTTAAAACTTTTAAACAAGTTAGTGATATTTTATTGCCTAAAACTGCTTTGGTTGGGTATGAAGACTTTATAGGCCACAAACTAAATAAATTTCCTTTTGTTTTAAAACCTGCTAAAGATGGATCTAGTGTTGATACTTTTATGATAAAAAGTGAGCGTGATTTAAAAGCAATTAATATACAACAGGTTTTTAAAAATCATAATAAAATGATTATTCAAGAACATATTTCAGGTGTAGAAATAACTGTTCCTGTTTTAATAAATAAGGCTTTACCAGTTATAGAAATTATTCCCCCAGCCGGGCAAGATTTTGATTATTTAAATAAATATAATGGTAATACTCAAGAACTTTGCCCACCCAAAAATGTATCTATAAAAAACCAAAAATTGGCTCAAAAGTTAGCTCTTAAAGTTCATAAAAAAATGGGATGCAGAGGCTTTTCTAGATCGGATTTTATTATAGATTCTAACAATAATATATATTTTTTAGAAATAAATACAATTCCAGGCATGACAGAGCAAAGTTTGTTTCCAAAATCTGCTTTGCAAGCTGGCTATAGCATGCCAGATGTTACAAGAGTATTAGTAGAAAACGCACTAAGTAGTTAATTTATTAACCTAATATTATAGCTTAAGGTATAATAAGAGCAATTATGAAAAAGTATTCCCCAAGAGACATAGAGCCAAAATGGCAAGAAATTTGGCAAGAAACTAACGTTTATACCACAGATTTTAGTTCTAAAAAGCCAAAATATGTTGGTATGAGCATGTTTAACTACCCGAGTGGGGCAGGTATTCATGTTGGCCATGCAATGAACTATACAATTAGTGATGTTAAGGCGCGTTTTAAGCGCCAGCAAGGCTACGAAAGTTACCACCCAGTTGGTTGGGACGCATTTGGTTTACCCGCAGAAAACTATGCTATAAAAGCTGGCGTTAGCCCGCAAGAAAGCATGGCAAAAATTATTCCTAGCTATCATAAGCAATATCAGGCCATGGGCTGGAGCAACGATTGGGAAAAAGAGATAAATACTTGCGTGCCAGAATATTATAAATGGACACAGTGGATATTTAGCAAAATGTACGAACATGGCCTTGCTTATCAGGATGCTCGTATGCAGTGGTGGTGCAATAAGTGCCAAACCGTATTAGCTAACGAACAAGTTACGGCAGATAATAAATGTTGGCGCCACGAGGGCAAAGATGACCCAATTATACAAAAAAAGCAAATAAAACAATGGTTTTTTAAGATTACAGAATA
>JAUPVN010000057.1 GCA_030917025.1 Patescibacteria group bacterium
AACCAAAGGATTAACTATTTGCAAACGTTGCCCCTGAAGGCCATAATTACCTTTTATAATATAGTACTGATTCTTTATTGACGCAGCCCTGTAGGGCTGATTAAACCACACAACCCTAACTTTACTAAAGCCATCGCTAAAATCTGCCTCAGTAATGTGTAACCCACGGCGCACACGACGTTGTTTAACGCCATCAAAAGTACCCTTTACAGTAACCATACCCGGCTGCATAGATTGAATATTTACAGCATTTAGGTAATTATTATAATCTCTGGGAGTATAGTCTAACAAATCTCCTACAGTATTTAATCCTATTTGACTAAACTTACTGGCTAATACTGGGCCAACCCCCTTTACGGTACTTAACTGTGATTGTATATTCATACATATATAAGTGTACATTATTAAGCTTGCTAGGGGTGTATTACACTTTAATTATGATATATATGTATTAACAAAACTGCTTATATTTGTTATAATTACATATGATAATTTGAAATTGAGGTAGCAAATATACATTTTATGAATAATGTTTCTAAAAAAATAAAGAGCTTTTTGAGCACTGCAAGGGTTGCTTTTACAAAAAGTAAGCCAAAAAAATCGTCTAAAGCTATTGTTAATAGAAATATCGGCGATCGTTTAAAGTCTAGAAAAGATTTAAAAGCCCGGAGGCGAGCAGACCATAAAGCCAGAATGCCTAAAAACCCAGTTAAAAGATTTTTTTACTATTTTCATCCAAAAAATTTTGCAGCCTATTGGTTTAATCGCGACGGATTAATTAGAGCGTTAAAAATACTTGGAATCGGTATTGCTATATTAATGATATTTACACTGGCGGTTTTCGCATATTTTAGAAAAGATTTACCAAAAAATATTACAGACCTTAAAACTTGTTCAGAGGGGGCATCTACCCAATACTACGATAGATCTGGGCAAACCTTACTTTGGTCTAGCTCTGGAGATGTAGAGTGCTATCCTGTTAAACTAGAAAATATTAATACTAACTTACAAAAAGCAGTTATATCTATAGAAGATAAAAACTTTTATAATCACGGGGGGTATAGTGCCGAAGGTGTAACAAGGGCATTTATTAGCAACCTTACGGGTAAAAGCACCCAGGGTGGATCAACAATTACGCAGCAGTTTGTAAAAAATTCGCTCCTTAGCCAAGAACAAACTTATACAAGAAAAATAAAAGAACTTATTTTGGCAATTGAGCTAGAACGAACATACACAAAAGACGAAATACTAAATGCTTACCTAAACGAAATCTCATTTGGTTCTACATTTGCTGGTGCCCAAGCAGCTGCAAGAGGTTATTTTGAAAAAGATGCCAAAGACCTTACGTTAGACGAGTCGGCTACTCTAGCTGCTTTGATTCCTGCACCTACCTACTATTCACCAACTGGTGATAACTCTGCCGAACTTATAGAACGGCGTAACTACGTTTTAGGTTTAATGGTTGAGCAAGGCTATGCCACGCAAGAAGAAGTAGACGCCGCAAAACAAGTAGATACCATTGCAAAAGTAGTCCCTAAAAAAGATAAATATAGAGACATTAAGGCTCCTTATTTTGTGCTAGAAGCACAAAAAAAATTAGAACAAGAATATGGGGCAACTAATGTTCGTAAAGTTGGCTATAAAGTTACTACTACGGTAGATATGCGTTTACAGGAATTTGCCGAAAATGCTATTAAAAACGGTATGCGACGCATAGAATTAGACGGCGGCAACAATGCTGCTCTTGTGTCTGTAGAAGCTCAAACTGGACAAGTACTAGCTATGGTGGGGGGTAGAGATTTTAATTACCCTGGATATGGCCAAGTAAACTATGCAACGTCACCACGAAGCCCTGGCTCATCATTTAAGCCCTATGACTACGCCGCTTTAATGACTAAATCTCAAGACTGGGGCGCAGGCAGCACTTTTTATGATGTTAAAACTAACTTTCCTGGGTATTCACTAAATGACCCACTAAAAAACTACGACAGACAATATGTTGGAGCAATTGGCATGAGAGCGGCTATAGGAGGCTCTAGAAACGTTCCAGCTATGAAAGCAATGTACATTGCAGGTATACCATACGTACACGACCTAGCCAAGAAAATGGGTGTTACAAGTGGTGTTACAGGATGCTATACGCCTGGAGTAGAAGATTGCCAAGACATTTTAGCTACTTCTATTGGAGACGGTGGCCAAATTAGACTAGACGAACATACTAACGGAATAGCCACATTTGCAAGAATGGGTAGCTACAAACCAATAACTTACATACTTAAAGTAGAAGATACTAAGGGTAAAGTAATCAAAGAATGGGCAGATTCTGTTGGTGAGCGAGCAATTGACGAACAAGTTGCCTACAGTATGAACGATATGCTTAGCGATGCATCTGTACGTTACGGTGGCCTAAACCCTCAGGTGTTAATAAACGGTGTTACAACTGCTGTTAAAACAGGTACTACAAACAACGCTGAAAATGGTTGGATGATGGGCTATTCTACTAAGATTGTAACTGGAGTTTGGGTTGGGCATCATGAAAATAAAGCTATGGGCGGCGGTATGGAGCAAAAAACAGGGCCTATCTGGCGTGAATTTATGAAAAACGCGCATCAAGGCTTGGCTGGAGCTGGTGATAAATGGACACAGCCAGCAGGCATGAAAAGGGTCTGCATAAATACAACTACCGGTTACTCAGCAACAAGTGGCGGAAAATGTGATATATTCCCATCTTGGTACACTCCAAGAACACCAGACAATTCATAATATGCTGTAATTGATTCTGTGTCCGGAAAATTAGCTACCGAATGCACCCCAGAAAAAGCTAAACAAACTATACCCGGAGGCGGGTTAAGAGCAGAGCTACCCTCTAGTGATAGTAACTACAATAACTGGATGAGACCGATCCAACAACGCTATGGTGGCAGTGCTGGAGGCTTTATACCAACAGAAAAAGATGATGTACATACATGCGATCCTGCCGAAAAACCAAAAGTAACATTAAGTAACCCTACTAAATTACCAAACGGAGATTACTCAATAGAAGCCACCTTTAGCATGGGCAAATACCCGTTAACAAACCTTACTTTTAGCGAAGACGGGGTTGCTTTAGCTGGTGCTTCTTATGATATTTCTAGTAACGGCAGCATTTCTTATGTATACAAGCCATCTGGTACTGGTACAAAAACCATAACTGCTCAAGTTAATGATTCTGTTATGTATGATGCTTCTGATACGCGCACTATTACTGTATCTACAAACACATCATCTTCTAACTCTTCTTCCACTCCAGCTACGGTACCACCAGTAGAAGATTAAAAGAAAAAATTTTATATAGTTTTGATTTTTTTTGTTATTGGTTTTGTCTATAAACTTTTTTTGGCTTAACAAAAGGTTTTTTCTGGCTAGTAGTAATAACTTTTTTAGCAAATAGCATTTTACCTGCTACCGTTTGATGAGATTTTGTTATTGTTACTGATATAACTTTTCCAATATCTCTTTGTGCATCATCTATAACAATCATGGTACCATCTTGCAAATAACCAACACCTTGATTTTTATTTGTACCCGGTTGAGTAATTGAAACTTTAACTTCTTCTCCTGGCAAAATCTCTGGTCTTAAGGCGTGAGCAAGCTCATTGATGTTAAGCACCGTAACGCCCTCTATACTGGCAACCTGGTTAAGATTATAATCTGTAGTAAATAACTTATAGTGTAGGCTTTTTGCTAAACTAACAAGTTTTTCATCTGTTGTGGGCTTATTTGGCTGTGTTTGATCTATCGCAACATTCAATGATTCTAGTTGTTGTAAAGATTTAGCAATTTGCAAACCAAATCTTGCTCGCTCTCTTTTTACATTATCTTTACCGTCTGCCAAAA
>JAUPVN010000058.1 GCA_030917025.1 Patescibacteria group bacterium
TTAGTTATTTTCATCCTTATGTCTAGGCTTGTAATCTCTGTTTTTGGTGTTAACCATATATTAAATTGATCGGTAATTTTCTCGGCTTGGGCTTGGGCTAATTGATCTTGAATATGGCAACTTAATAAGGTGCGTTCTATGCTTAATTTTAGCTTAGATGCTTCATAAGTTTCTACTCCTCCATATTGTTTTAAGATATGTTTCATGAAACTATTATTTCACCCGTGGCAATTATCAATAGCTGGAGCCAAGATAATAAAATTATAATCAATCCGCTGCATAATCTCATGGTATTTTTGTTATTTTCTTTCCAGGCAATAACTACGCTAACTTTATTGCCCAGAGTAATTACCACAATTATAAAGTACAGGGGTATTATTAACCCAATAGCAAAAGGTAAGCTCCATACAACTACCGATGAGCTCAACGTAACGTTGTAACTACTAAGCAATAATAATGTTATGCCTACAGTATTTAGAGATGCAAAAAATAAAAATAACGCTAAATATAGAATATTAAATATGCCAGTTTTTTTAGTTGTTCTATAGTTAAGTGCTTTTTTTAGGCTATCGGGTACGTTCATTAATGGTTTAGGCCAAAAATATCTCCTAACTAAACTTGTTCCCGTTATTACCCCTAATATAGCTATTAATAAATTAATACTATCACTATAGATTAGACTTAAATTGCTTAGAATAGTTGTTAGTAGGCCTGCAATCAATAAAACTAAAAGTGCGAATACAATTAATAAAAATAAACCAGCTAGTGTGTAATATTGTTTTTTTGTTTGCCGGCCAATCATAGATGCCATATAAATACTAATTATGCTAATTAGTGTGGGGTTAAACCCTACGGCAAGGCCCATTGTTAGCCCAATTACAGCTAAGCTAACTTGGTTCATTGCCACCCCCTGGTTAAAACTACAGTATTAATTGCTAAAGTTAATAAAATTAATGTACTAAATGTAATAACACCACAAAGTAGTAAGAATATGGGAAAAGAACCTTTGGTAGAGTTTTTAGATATACCGTTAAATAGCAATATTAATCCAATCGTAACAAAACCGCCAACTATAGTTTTAATTCCAACCAGTTGTAGCGTGGTTAAATCAACAAATATTGTTCCCATGAGATATTATTTTGCTCTCTTACTGTAAAAACTATATCATTAGAATAAGCATTACCGCAATTAATAAAGGACAATTACAAAAGTGCAGATAGATGAACAAAATTGGCCAGCTACGTCCATCACAAGGGTTGTTTATCTATGCTCTAGTAATGCCACGGTTGGTTTGTCTTCACAAGAAGCATTTTTGCGTTTAAAGCAGAATGGATCGTTTGGTTTAAAAGAGGTGCCTAGTTATAAACTATCGTTTATGCTTTATAAGGTTCTACGTGATGGAAATATAAAAAATGTTGCCCTTAATGAATTAGCTTTTGGAGATATTGTTCTTTTTAAAAAAGATGATGTTGTGCCAGCCAAGGTACGACTTTTAAAAGTAGAAGGTTTAGCTGTTCAAGAGCAAAACGTAACTGGGTTTGCAGCCCCAGCATATAAAAATATTTTTAATGATCATCAAAATGGGTTAAATAAATCTGTATCCAAAAATATGCTTTACCCTAAAAGCTATATACTAAATGGTAAAGCTGTTGGCATAATTGTAGATAAACCTTTAAAACTATTAAAAACAACGAAACCAGTTAAGAAATTTCTTAAAAAAGGGTTTTTTATGCCAAAAAGTATAGTCAAATTATGGCAATCTAGTAATTTAATTATATTTGATGGCCTAAGCAAGCCAGATGATATTTTAGCCACAGTGCAGTCTATTGCTATTAAAAAACAAATTCCTTGTGTATATTTTTTACCATCTAGCTTAGCTATAGAATGTTCTACCCTAATACCAGAGTCAAACACAAGCCAATATGATAGTAATAGTTTGATATCTATTTTTAACTCATCAATAGTAAATAAAGCTAAAGTAGTTACGCTATTAAATAGAAAATATAAAACTTTATATATTTATAGCGGTAGTTCTTATGAATCAGCTGCATCTATAGCTGGGTGTGATATAGTGCTAACAGATCAAGTATGCCCACTCGCCGTAATAAGAACAAAGATAATTGCTAATAATATTAACGTTAATGATTTGTCATGTTTTTTATACAACAAAAAATAAGCATAAGGCTATTGACTTTTTTGTATAAATAATATACAATATAATCATTGCTTACAAAAAGCAAAACAAAATAACAAAAATAAACAAGGGGCGTTCTATGAGCGATATTAAACTCGCTTTTGAGCTAACTCCTACAGAGAATGCTGCAATTCAGCAGTTTGATTCACTCTTATTGTAAGAAGTGAATATTTGTAGGAATCTCAACATAATAAATATGTCATAGTTAAGGCAGTATTCTATCTAGTTTAGCTGTTTTAACTGTGCGTATTTAGGTATATAGATATATTCCTGTTAATAATGGGTATTTTTTGCTATAGTATTTTTTAGATATGGCAGGGTAGCTCAGCTGGTCAGAGCGCAGGACTCATAAGCCTGAGGTCGCGAGTTCAAGCCTCGCCCCTGCTACCAACAAAAATACCCAGAAATCTGGGTTTTTTTGTTGGGCAAGGGAAAGGTATTGCACGAGCGGCCTCAGCGGGAGCATACAATTAGTAATTACGTAACTAAATATTTAGTAGTATTAAAATAGTTACAGATAAAATACTTATCAATAAAACAGTATTTATAACATCTAAATATGTTGTGTTTTTTGGTTTATCTATACTATTATCTGCATAGTTGGCTCTTTGACTGTGAATGTTTTGTTGTTCTGTTTGAACTCTATTATCTAAATACGTTTGCGAAGAATGATTATCTGGTTTTGCTGATGACGTTATAGGTATATGTATATCTGCTTGAGGCTGGTTAATATTTGAGTAATTTTGCTGTTGTGGCGCTTGGCTACTGTTTTGGTGGTTAACATTTTGTTGATATAGGCTATTGTAATTATTATATTGACGTGACCCAAAACGATTTTTCGTCATACCGTCAACAGATTGTAGATATGGTTTTGGCCTTGTATTACGATAGTTGTATGTGGGTTGTATGTCCTCGTTATTGTTAGCTGTACGATTGTACTGTTGCTGCGGATTTCCTGTTTGAGTATAGTATTTAGCCGAGCTATTATTTGCCGGTAGTTTGTAAACTCCATCAATTGATTGATTAGTTGTTGTTGGCCCATTGTTAGTTTCTGTGGGAATATATATAGGGCCGTCTTGGTCTGAATTTATTGGGTAGTCGGTGGTATTTATTTGGTTGTAATTATTATAATTATTAATTCTTTGGCGGTATATTCCGTCAATAGTTTTAACTAACGGAACTTGATTTAAGGCGTCATTTTGCTGTGCCATCCCATTGTTCATGGTATCCCCACCCATAGTATTTAGTGTTATTTTGTTTCTTAACTAAGTATATATTAACAAACAATATATTTTATTTCCATTAGAACAATTTATGCATTGTACGTTAATTGTACTATGTAATGTAATTATAAAACCTAAAGGCATTTTGTTAAATAAATGCTTTAGTTGCATATGTTACTATAAATAATTGATAATCATGATAAATACTAAACAATTATTTACGGAAAACACATATATTGTAGCTGTTTCTGGTGGCGTAGATTCTGTTGTTTTGCTACATATGCTACATGAGCATAAATATGATAATTTGGTGGTTGCTCACATAAACCACGGCATAAGAAAAGAATCATATAAAGATGAAGAGTTGGTTAAAGACTTGGCTATAAAATACAATTACCCATTTAAAGTAATTAAATTAAACCTTGGAGAAGATACAAATGAAACTATGGCTCGTTTAGAGCGTTACAATTCATTAATTAAAATTCAAAAAGAATATTCCGCACAGGCAATCATAACCGCCCATCACCAAGACGATGTAATAGAAACTTGTTTTATAAATATTATTAGAGGCACAGGCAGGAGCGGTGTGTCTTCTTTACAATCTACAAAATACAAAATACGGCCCCTACTACATGTATCAAAAAAAGACATTTACAATTACGCAAAGAACAATAATTTACAATGGAACGAGGATATAACTAATCAAGATTTAACAATTTTACGTAATAAACTAAGACACAAAGTTTTGCCCAAAATATCACAAAAAGATCGTAAGAATCTTTTAAACCTGATAGCCCAAACAGAATACAAGAATAGGCAGATAGATAATGAGCTCCAGACCTTACTTTATAAGGGCCTACATAAAGGTAAACCTGTTCTAAGCAGAGGTTGGTTTGTAACCCTACCTCACGATATTGCAAGCGAGATTATCCGATTATTATTGATACAAAATGGTGCTATAGATGTTGACCGCCCCACAATAGAAAGGGTTGTTGTGGGTATAAAAACAAAACCTCAAGGAAAGCAACTTCAGGCTAGTGGAGTTGATGTATTATTAACAAAAAGGTCTGCAAGGTTTAAAAAGCGTAGTCAAACAGATAAAAAGTTAGTATAATAAGACAATATGGATAAAAAGAAGCAATCTACAAAAAAGCCCAATTCTAAAAAGCGGCTTTATAAGAATATTGGCTTTGCTATAATTATTACAATTTTTATTGGTGTATTTTTATTGAGTTTTAGGCAACCGGCCAAATTATCAGAACAGTCATTTAATGATGTGATGAATCGAGCCAACAGGGGCGAAATATCTAAATTGGTGGTAAAGGGCGACACAATTGAGATAACTCCTAAAGATCAAGAAAAGGCAACAGAAAAAACTCGCAGAGATCCAACAGCTAATTTGTATGGTCCGGGGGGCTTAACAAATAGAGATGTAACGGTAGATTTTAAGGCGGCAAGTAGCAGTAGCGCAACTATCACGGCACTTGCTATTAATTTGTTGCCCGTAATTATTATTGTTGGTGTACTTATATTCTTATTACGTAGTGCCCAAGGTCAGGGCAACCAAGCCATGGGATTTGGCAAAAGTAGTGCCCGTCTTTACGGTAACGAAAAAGAAACAGTTAAATTTAAAGACGTTGCGGGAAACGATGAAGCAAAAGTAGATCTAGAAGAAGTTGTTGAATTCTTAAAATATCCAAAAAAGTTTTTGGCGGTTGGTGCGCGTATACCAAAAGGTGTTTTGCTAGTTGGCCCCCCCGGTACTGGCAAAACACTAATGGCTAGGGCCGTTGCGGGCGAGGCTAACGTACCGTTTTTTAGCATATCTGGGTCAGAATTTGTAGAAATGTTTGTTGGGGTGGGCGCAAGCAGAGTTAGAGATTTATTTAATAAAGCAAAAAAGAATGCCCCCTGTATTATATTTGTAGACGAAATTGATGCTGTTGGCCGTCGTCGTGGTAGCGGTATGGGTGGTGGGCATGACGAGCGTGAGCAAACGCTAAATCAAATATTGGTAGAAATGGATGGTTTTGAACAAGGCCAGAACGTTATTGTTTTGGCCGCAACTAATCGAATGGACGTTTTAGACCCCGCATTACTTAGACCTGGAAGGTTTGACCGCAGGGTAGGTATTGGTTTACCAGATAGGAAAGATCGTCTAGCTATTTTAAAGGTTCATTTTGAGAAAAAGCCGTTAGAAAAAGGTGTAGATTTAGATTCTCTTGCAGCTAAAACGGCTGGTTCTAGTGGTGCTGATCTTGCAAACATTGCAAATGAATCTGCCATTATTGCGGCTAGGGCTAATCGAACAAAAATTACTGCCAACGATATTACAGAAGCATTCGAAAAAGTAGCTATTGGCCCAGAACGTAAAAGCAAAGTAATGAACGATAAAGAAAAAGAACTAACCGCTTATCACGAGGCTGGGCATGCCGTAGTTGGCCACGTTTTGCCGGATAGTGATATGGTTCATAAGGTTACAATAATACCACGTGGCGGTACTGGTGGTGTAACTTGGTTTATTCCACCAGAAGATAAAAGCTATCATAGCATTATAGAGTTTAAAGATGTTTTGGCCCGTATGCTTGGTGGAAGAATAGCAGAAGAAGTGGTCTATGGCATAGATAGAGTAACAACTGGGGCGGGTAGTGATTTACAAAAAGCCGCCGAGCTTGCTCGTGATATGGTTGTAAATCAAGGTATGGGTAAACAGTTGCGAGATCAAGTTTTTCATGTAGAGGGTGGCATGATGCTAGACAGGCTAGTATCTGAACGCCAATATTCGGACGAAACCGCCAAGGTTATAGATGACGAAGTTGAATCTCTTATTACAGAGGCAGCAAGACGTGCCAGGGCCGTTATTGTTGCAAATAAAAAGCAACTAGATGATTTAAAAAATGTTCTTTTAGAAAAAGAAACAGTAGAAGCCGAGCAAGTCTTAGAACTATTAACTGGTACGGTATTACCAAAAGAAGCAACGCTTTACTAGCGTGAAATGGTGGTTTTTAAGCAATGAACCGTTTTCTGCGCAGAGCAAATCAACGGGTTAGCCTAGGCTCTGCCGCTGCCTTGCTTGCTGGGACCTCGTTTTTGGGCATATTCTTGGGTGTTTTACGTACTAAACTTATTAATGCAAACTTTAATGTTTTTACTTCTGATGCGTATTTTGCTGCTTTTAAAATACCAGATTTAATATTTTTTACGTTAGCCTCTGGTGCTTTGGGTGTTGCTTTTTTACCTGTTTTAAGTGATCAACTGCAAAAAAGCAAAAATGCTGCCTGGGATGTAACTAGTTATATTTTAAATTTTTTAGGTATCATTGCATTAGCTGCCTCGGTACTATTAATTGTTTTTGCAAATCCGCTTATGACATACGTTGTTGCTCCCGGTTTTACTCCGGAGCAGCTAGAGCTTTCGGTTGCAATTATGAGAATAGTATCTGTAAATATATTTATTTTTGCAATTTCTACTATATTATCTACTGTTCAGCAGGCCGTAGGGAGATTCTTTTTTATTGCTATAGCACCATTGTTTTATAACAGCGCTATTATTGTAAGTATTTTTGTGTTTAACAATAGCTTGGGAGTAGTGGGCTTAAGTGTGGGTGTAGCCATTGGTGCTGTTATGCAGCTACTTGTAGTAGCTCTTGGTATGGTTGGCTTAAAATTTAGGTATAAACCTTCTATAGATTTTAAAAATAAGAGTTTTATAGAGGTTTTGCGTCTTTTGCCAGCTAGGGCAATAGACCAGGGTATAGATAGCATTAATGCCATAATAGAAACAAGATTTGCATCTAGGCTTGTTACTGGGTCTGTAAGCTGGTACGAAAATGCGTTAGTTTTACACAATGCCCCAGTAATGTTAATAGGAAACGCAATTTCTACCGCTGCTTTTCCCCGCTTAACAGAGTTACTTTCTAGGGGCAGAGAAGATTTATTTAGAAAAGAATTTGTGTACGTGTTAAGAACTATGATTTGGATAGCTTTACCAGTTATAATTGTGGCTTTTTTTGGTAGAGCATATTTAGCGCGTATTATTTTTGCCAGAAGCAGCAGTGAAATAGCTATGATATTTGGTTTTTTGTGTATAGCAGTGTTTTTTAGAATAATTTATACACTTATATCTAGATACTTTTATGCTCATAAAGATACCAAAACCCCACTTTATGTTTCTTTATTTGTTATAGGTTTAAATATATTTTTGGCATATAATCTTGCCAAGCCAGATGCTTACGGTATTGTTGGTTTGGCGCTTGCTCAGAGTATAGTTGCTGCAACAGAGGTAATTATATTAGTGTTAATAATGATGCGCCGAGACCCAAAATTATTTACAGATTTATTTTTACAATCTTTAATAAAGCTACTGGCTGTAAGTGGGTTTACTGCCGTGGCATCATTTATTCTGATCCAAATTTTACCACTTGCCTCTTCGGACACTGGTTTTGTATTAATTGCAAAACTTAGTATAATTGCCTTTTTTGCATTTTCTGTTCATATTTTAATGTCTTATGTATTTGGGCTACCAGAGGCCAAAACGGTAGTTAATAAAGCAAAAAGAATCGCCCTAGGCGCAATAAAGGCTGTATAAAATGGAACAAATAAGAAACTTTTGCATTATTGCCCATATAGATCATGGTAAAAGTACGCTAGCCGATAGGCTAATGGAAGTAACCGGTACGGTAGATAAGCGCCATATGAAAGCCCAGTTGCTAGATAAAATGGATCTAGAAAGAGAAAAGGGCATAACAATTAAACTAGCGCCCGTAAGAATGTATTACAAGAACTA
>JAUPVN010000059.1 GCA_030917025.1 Patescibacteria group bacterium
AAAAATCATTAAAACGAAAGACTATTGGGCTTGTTTGCGAAGAAACAGGTGATCGTTTGTATTACACCAGAAAAAATACTCAAAATACACCAGATAAATTAAGACTACGTAAATATAACAAAAGACTACGTCGTCATACAATTTTTGTGGAAACCAATAAAAACCTAGGTAGAAACGTAGTTAAGCCACGTAAAAAGTAGACCTTAAATATTATTGTTAATACGTTTTGTATTTAATTTATTTTTGAGAACAATAGTCTAGTACAGTATTTATATATTCTGCGTGGCTCCATACTAAAGGAGTTACTCCTATTTGTGCGCCAGTTGTTGGGTTAATTTGTTCACTTAAAGCACCGCTATGAAGCATATGGCTTTCTGCCCAATCTAGTATTTGTTTGGCACGATCTAATTGTTTTTGCTGAATATAATACTGAGCCATCCATAAAGAACAAATAAACCATGGGTTAGGTGGTGTGTTTTCGTTTAACCTCATATACCAATCGTTTTCGTATCTTAAATATCCACCAGAAGCTGAGTTTCCAAGGTATTCTTCTATTGCTGCAGCAGTTTGTTGAATAGCTGTGCTATCTAAACGTGTTTTTGTAAACATAAATATACCATAAAGGCTAGAGGCATCAATTACGTTATCAAATTGTAAATTGTTATCTGGTTTTACAAATAAACCCTTTCTGTAGCTTTGTCTATCTGGATCGAACAATAATTTTAGCGATGATTCAATTTTATCTGCTGCCTTTAGCCAACGCATGGCATCGTCTGGGAACTCAAACATATCAGCAAAATCTGCTGCTCTGTGTAGTGCTCTTATTACTGTAGCCGTAGTGTAGGTAGTGGTTAAAAACTTTTCTTCCCACAAATCGTAACTGGCATGTGGCAAATTTGTGGTTTCATCTATAAATCTGGCCATAAAATTAGCACTTGGCTCTATTAGTGTGCTATATAAAGATTCTACAAATTCTGAGTCTTTAGAGTAATCGTAGTATTCTCCTAGCATTATAATTACGCTGGCAGTTTCGTCTTCTTGAATAGCAAGTTCAGACTTATTGTCATGGACTAATGGGTGCCAAGTACTACCAATAGATCTATCAGGTTGATATTTATGCATTAAGTAACCGTCTTTATGCAAAGTATCTCTACAAAACTTAAAAAACTGGTTAGCTTCTTGGTAATAACCCATACGTATTAATGGCCATAAAGCGTAAGCACCATCTCTTGGCCAAACATAGCAGTAATAGTCTCGCCCATAATTAAACAGGCTACTGTCGCCACTTGCTAAAATGCCGCCACGGCTATCTATATGTGCTTTAACAAATAGTAAAGATTTTTTAACGTTTTTATGATAACTTTGTGGGATTGTATCTAATACGTGCCCCCCTTGCTGTATCCAGCTGCTCCAAAATGACCTAGTAGCATTTTCGCGCTTTTCTATACCAAATTCTAGATATTCTTTATGCACTTGCTCAGACTCATACTGAGAGCTAGTAGCAATTATCCAATAGTCTACTAACTCTGTTTGCCTTGGCTCTATTAATAAAGATAGCCTAATAACAGAGTCTACCCCACCGTGCTCTACAGGATTTTGAGAAAGCTCACCATCTATGGCGTCCATAAATGTACCTTCTTTGCCCTCTATACCATAGTTACCAATTGCATATTGGTCAGATTGGCCTTGTGTTGAGCTGGCATAAATAAGTAGGGCACATCTACCTTTATAATCTAAGATATAGTTATCTTGAGGCACATAAAAGGCAGTATCTGCACGGCCACTTCGTGAAATTTGGAATACCTGATGTAAAAATAGTCTTACTTGCTTTTGGCTATCACCAAAATTATTGATAGAAAATCTACGTATTAATGCATTATTATCGCTATCTAAAAAATCTCTGCTTTTAATTTCTATTTGCAGATCATTATTAATAAAAGACAAATTGCTAATAAGCGCATCAGTTTCAAAGTCTACTATTACTTCCCAACTTCCGTCATCTAGCCAAGAAAAAGCCCCATCAACCCATACACCAATTTTATGATGTACGCTACGAGCAGTAGTAAGGTTATCTAAGCCAACATAGGGGTAATAAAAATCATGAACTAAACCATTTTCGTTTAACCCTATTAGCATTTGGCCGTTACTAAGCATCACTGGGCGTGCCATTAATAATCTCCATTTAATTCTAGTCTAGATTGTATATCTCTCCAGGCATTCATAAAATTAGTAAAAGCTTCGTACGGGGAAGTGTAGGGGCTAAAATATGCATGTACATCACCATCGGTAAACCATTTTGTGCACATATAGTAAAAATGATCGCTAGTTTGCAATTTGCGCCAGTCTGCTATTAATTTAGAATCGTTTGAGTTAATTATTTTATCTTCTAATGAATAAAGTGCCAATATGGCATCGTGTTGCATGGTATTACCTAGCCAGGCTGTTAAATCACGCTCTGTGTCTGCCCAGGTTATAGTTTGTGGTGTATCTACATAATCTACCGCATCATATGCGTCAGCGGCCTCAGAAATTGTCATAAAGGTTCTATTATCTCGGCTAGTTTGCCATTTATCTGGCAAAGCTTTTATGAAATCAAAAATACCTGTGCTTTCCCATTGGTGTTCTCCAAAAGTTTCATAATCCATAAACAAGTTAAAAATTTGCGCGTTATCCATACTTGCACCAAGCCAATTTATATATTTATCGGCAGATAGTGGCCATTCTGGCCAGGATTGGTTACCAAATCTAAAGGCTATATCGTCGCTTAATTTATAGTTTTTAAGTAGTAGTTTAATATTTTCTGTATAGCTTGGTCTGTACATATAATTAGGGCTGCGCCACCCTAAAACTGGGTCCCAACCTTCTGTAATTATAGCTTTATATCCTGCTTTGTCTGCCCAATATGCTATATCATTGTTATAACTAAGTTCGGTGTTTCTAAAAGCAGTTGGGGTAACGCCAAATAAAGATTGTATTAATTCTTTATGTAGTTTAACTTGTGCCTCAAATTCTTTTTTAGAATAAAAAAAGGCTAAGCTATGGTGGTACGTTTCTGCAACAATTTCTACCCTCCCAGAGGATACTAAGCGCTTAAATGATTCTACAACGTCTGGTGCCCATTCTTGTAGTTGCTCTAATACGGTGCCAGATATAGACAAACTAAATTTAAAATTAGGGTTAGTATTTAACATATGTTGCAAAGTAGCGTTCATTGGCCTATAAGATTTATCTGCAACCTTATCTATAATAAATCTGTTATTAGTTAGCGCATTCGGTGTTGTATCAGAAAAATAATCTTGGTGGATACCAGCATCAAATATAGTGTAATGCCGTAAACGATACGGTTGGTGAACGTGTAAATACAAACAAATTGCTTGAGTTTCCATTATATGGCCTCTGCAATAGATGCATGTTGATGGTAGGCGCCAACAAGCTTAGATGCTGTGTTGTCCCAAGATAAAGATAAGTATTCTTTAAAACTTTCTTTATAAAGCTCATCCCTTAAACTATCGTGTTTAACAACATTGTATATTTGGTTTGCCATTTCTTGTACATCCCAAAAATCTACCTTAAGGCAGTTTTGTAATACTTCTGATACGCCAGATTGTTTACTAACTAATACGGGTGTTCCATAACCAATAGCTTCTAACGGAGCAATCCCAAATGGCTCAGAAACACTAGGCATAACAAATAAGTCAGCAATTGCATAGGCGTCTCTTAGGTTTTTACCCCGCTGAAAGTCTGTAAATATTACATTTTTTGATATACCTAAATCTGCAGAAAGTTGTAATAGCTCTATATATTGCTCGCCAGAACCAACTAATAAAAATATAGTTTTAGGGGCACGCTGTAGTACCTCTTTAGCAGCCAATAACAAATTGTATAGTCCCTTTTGTATAGTTAATCTACCAACGTTAGCTACAACTCGGTAACCTTTAGAGCGCATCTTAGATAGGTATTTATAAGCGTTATCTGCGTCTAAATCTTTATAAAGATCTGTTTCTGCCCCATTATGCATAACTTCAATTTTATTTGCCGGAATATCATATTGCTGTATTATAACGTCTTTTGTTAATTGGCTTACGGCTACTACTTTATCTGCTAACATTAAACCGTTATATTCTATTTCGTGGACAAATGGGTTACCAGATTTTCCCCCAGATCTATCATACTCTGTGGCATGTACATGGGCTATTAATGGTTTGCCGCTAATTTCTTTAGCTCTTAATGCTGCCCTAAAAGTTAGCCAATCGTGAGCATGAATAATATCAAATTTTCCTAAGATAGCATGATTTTCTACCGCTTTTATATAGCGTTCGCTTTGCTGAAAAATAGATACTTCCTCTGTTGTTCTATTTTTATACGTGTATAAATAGCTATCATATGCCATGCCACCAAGTTGTATGTCATGAACATTAACCGGTAGGGCGGGCGTAACTTTCATAAAATTAATATTATTGTGGGGGGCTGTGTAAGGAACAATAAACTCAATGCTTATACCCTTGCTAGATAAAGCCTTACACATATGCAAACAGGCCGTACCTAAACCACCGCTATTATGCGGGGGTAACTCCCACCCAAGCATTAATACCCTCATGTGTGTATTTTAGTCCTTTTTACGTTTTACAGATACTATTATAGCGCTAATGCTACGCTTATAACAACCACTAAAATATACTTATCCACAGGCTTAAATATATGAACAATATATTAATAGTTCTTGATATACTAAAACTACAATGATAATTACAAAATCACACGATTATTTTACATCGCGTACCCAAGCTGGAGCAATATTAGCTGAATACGCTCAAAAATATAGATATGACGATACAATAATACTTACATTAAGCAAGGGTGGAGCTTTAGTTGGTGCAGAAATGGCGCGTCAGCTACATTCTTTAATTGCTATGTTGTTAACTAAAGATGTATATTTGCCAGATGGTAGAACTATCATTGGAATAATAAACGAGCAAGGT
>JAUPVN010000060.1 GCA_030917025.1 Patescibacteria group bacterium
AAGAGACCATGCAACAATTTTTGTTGGTGTTAGCGTAAAAGATAGTGCAGATAAAAATATATTTATTAATAAAATGCAAAAATTTAATTATAAATTTAAAGACGTTTCAGACGATGATATTGTAAAAGAGCATACAAGACACATGATTGGAGACTCTGGTAGTCTTGCAAAAGGTGAGTATATGTATAGAATATTGTTCCCAGAACGCCCAAGAGCTTTAAGCGACTTTTTAACCGCTGTTAGTGGCAACTGGAACATTAGTTTGTTTCATTACCGCGGCCAAGGTGCAGATAGGGGCTCTGTTTTAATAGCATTTGAAGCAAAAAATAAAAAACAGCTAGAATCGGCACTAGACAAAACCGGCTACAGCTGGTCTTGTGTAACCAACCATTAGCGTCTATAATAAAATGTATTAATATAAAACAAAATACTTATGAAAGTTGATGGCTTCCCTACAGATACTGAACCTGTAAATAATAGCTTAAGCCCGAGAGAAAAACGGGCTGAGTCCTTAAAAGAGTTAGACCGCATAATGAGTATACCTAATGCTCCTTCTGGTTTAAAATTTACAGAACAATTAAAGGTACTTTCTTTATCTAGGCAAGTATTACATACAGATGCTTTGACTGGTTTACAAAATGAAACCGGAGCAGATGAATCTTTTGCAGATTTATTAGAAACCTCTAAAACAGAGAATAGTATTGCCTTTGTAAGTATTAATATTAGTGGGTTTAGAATAATTAATTCAACTTTAAATCATAGTGCAGGAGATGAATTATTAATAAATTTTGCTAAAAGTGTAGCAAGTATTTTTAGAACAAATCCAGCCAACCCTATGGCCGAGCGTAGAGGTTCTTCAGCTGGGCCTAATGATAATGTTTCTGTAAGGTTAAGGGACAATGGTTTTGTAGTATTTTTTGAAACTGATCAGGGTGTTGATGGTACTAAATTAAGAGCATCTATAGAAAAACGATTGCAAATAGCTTTTGATAATGCTTTAAAAGATGCAAAAGATTTAGTTGGCTTAACAAGTACTCAGGATATTGGTAGTTTAGATGAGGTTACAGTTCAGTCGGAATTAAGCCTATTACCGGTAGCAGAACTAAAATCACAAGGTCCTACATTCCAAGATGTTTTAGGCACTATTACTCACCCAGAGACACGTTTGTCAAACACACGCAATTTTGGTGAGCAAATCGTAAGGGCTGCACACTCCTTACTAGCTAGCCCTAAAGATACAACTGAAGGATCATTAAGCAAAAAAGTACGTTCTAGAAAAGATAGGATACAATACCTTGAAGCGCAATTAATGGGCAATACCAGGACTAGACATATATTTGATAGCTCATTTGAACCATCTTTTGATACGGCCGATGCTAGTTCATCATCAGAGCAAGGATATGACGATGATCTAGAAACAAAAATCTTAGAATTGATTAATTTATACCATGAGGCTATTGACACAGATTCTACTACAGGTTTAAAGAATAGGCACTGGCTAGAAGCAGAGCTAGGTACTTTAAGCCAAGAATACAATGAGTCTGAGGATGAGCCTAAGAGCGGATATATTTTAATGATTGATTTAACCAAATTTGGTGATATTAATAAATTCAATTATGACACAATGGCTGCTGGTGATAGAACAATAGAGCAATTTGCAGAGATAATTAATAAAAAATGTATTAAATTCTCAAAAAAGTACAATTGCCAAATAGATGCCGTTAGAACGGGTGGTGACGAATTTCATTTGTTAATAACCAATATAGATCCGTCTAACTTAGTAGAACTATTTAATAGTAATCAAGAAGATAATTTAAACCTAGAAAAGGCACTAGTGGCTAGAATAAATAAAGATATTATAGAAACTACCCTTTCAGAATTAAAAGTATTAATCAAAAAAAGCTCTACTCTACACCATACGCCCGGTATACATACCGGAAAACTTTTGAACTTAGCGGAATTATTCAAAAGTGGCATTCGGCCAGAAGACTTATTAGCTGCAATAAATAAAGAAGGTGATGTATCTAAGGAAGAAATTAGTAGAGGGCAAATTGCATGGCGTATACTTGCAAGTTTAGGTAATATGGCTTATATATCAGCCCAAGCAGCAATAGATGCAGCACGTAAATAATTAAAAAGCAAATATTATAATATAATAATTCTTATATTAGTGTTAAACTATTAAGCAATGCTAGAAAAACTTTCAAATGGCACATCAAAGTCTAAATTAAACTGGCTAAGAGCCTCTGTTCTTGGGGCTAATGATGGTATTGTGTCTATTGCTGGGCTTGTTGTTGGTGTTGCTGGTGCTACCACAGATAAAACTGTCATAGCGGCTGCTGGGCTTGCTGGCGTTATAGCAGGGGCGTTATCTATGGCGGCAGGAGAATATATATCTGTGAGTACACAGCGCGATGCCGAAAAAGCTTATATTGCCAAAGAAAAACAAGAGCTTGCAGAAAATCCTAAAGAAGAGCTGCAAGAGCTAGCTGATATGTACCAAAAAAGAGGC
>JAUPVN010000061.1 GCA_030917025.1 Patescibacteria group bacterium
AGACAAACAGCTAATAGAGCTTCATAAAGACTCTGTAACAATTGATCTACGGGTAGCAAACCTAAAAGAACAAATTCATCAATCGGTAGATAAAATTAGATTCCTATCATCATCAACAGCAATAAAATACATGGAGGAAGATATAGAAAACATGGAAAAAGAAATTAGTGAACTTACAACCAAAAGAGAGGCAATGGCACCACAAAAATCTAGTGATATAGAGAAAGTTAGCGCCTACGTCAGATATTTTCTGGAACACCTAGACTCACTACTGTTAAATCACAATAATCCAGTACAACAAGCTAAGTATTTTGGGGTACTATTTAACGAGGCTCCAAGCTATGCAGATATTGAATCTGGAACCCCAGATATTAGCAAAATAAAAGGGGTGAATTCGATCTTTCAATCAAAAACACCCGCTAAAAAGACTTATGGCTGGGGATGAGGGATTCGAACCCCCGAATGCTGGAACCAAAATCCAGTGCCTTACCACTTGGCGAATCCCCAATAAGTGTATTGGTTTATATTATTTAAGCCTAGACAGCACTATAAATTATACCTGTTTTTAAGACTTTTTCAAGATATAACTGATATACTAATAAACAAGTATGATAAAACCAATAAGTAAGCTAAGTACTGCAAGCTATAAACATATTGCTAAACCAATTTTATTTAAATTTAGCCCAGAAAACGTTCACGACGCTACAATAAAATCAGCAAAGTTATCTAGCAAAATACCACCCTTAAAAGGGCTGATTAAAGCAAGCTGGGCCTACCAAAACCCAATTTTAGAACAAACAATAGATGGCATATTTTATAAAAACCCTATTGGGCTTGCGGCAGGGTGGGATAAAGATGCTCTTGCGGCCCCCCTAATGGCATCTATAGGCTTTGGATTTACAGAAGTTGGATCTATTACCCAACATTCTTACAAAGGCAACCCAGGTACTAGGCTGTGGCGTTTACCAAAATCTAAAAGTATTATGGTGTATTATGGGCTTAAAAATGACGGTGTAGATGTTATAACTGAGCGACTGAAAAAGATGAACATTTCTATACCATTAGGCACTAACATTGCCTACACTAACTCTCCAACATGTAATGACGATAAAAGTGCTATTGCAGATTATGCGTATTCTTTTGAAAAATTAGCAAATATTGGCAATTATTTTACAATTAATATTAGCTGCCCCAACACCTATGGTGGCCAGCCATTCAACGACAAAGAACGCTTACATAAACTGTTAACAGTTTTAGATGATATTCCAACAAATAAACCTGTATATATAAAACTTTCACCAGATATTAGCCAAAAAGAACGGCGCGATATTGCAGATTTAGCTTTTGAGCACCGCGTGCATGGTTTTATATGCGGAAACCTAACAAAAAATAGGCAACTTGCCCAAATAAAAGATATTAATGTACCAGAGCAGGGCGGTATGAGTGGCAAAATAGTACAAAATTTGTCTGATGAACTTATTGCAGATATGTATAAATACAGTGGTGGCAAAAAAACAATTATTGGCCTGGGTGGAGTTTCTAATGCCCAAGATGCCTATAAAAAATTTCAGGCAGGCGCGAATTTAGTGCAACTTATAACTGGACTTATTTACCAAGGCCCGCAAATTGTTGGCCAAATAAATAATGATTTGGCTGAAATTTTACATAAACAAAAAATTAACAATATAAGATCTATTCTAAAGAATTACTAATGGATCTTTTATGCAAAGTAAAATATTCAAATAACGATGCTGCTTTGCCTAAATAGTCAATTTTTAGTATACCATCTAAATAATTACAGAATAATCTAAAACTATCCAATTCCAAATCAAAATTATTATCATTTCTGATACCTAAGGCATTAATTTCTTCCTGCGTGAATGGATGGAAAGATAACATATATTCTAAATTTTCTAAATTATATATTATTTTATAAAATTCAGCAGACATAATGTTTTTTATATTGTTTGATCCGCAGTGCGTAATTAAATCTCTAGCCAATAAAATACGTTCGGGCTTTTGCAAAAAACTTTCCTGGTTACTAAAAACATTTTTCATGATTATCGAATAATATCACCAGATATCATGTTAATTAGGGTAGAGGGTTTATTATTTTTGACGGTGCCGCCATCTACAATAAAATCTACGCTATCTTTAAATATCTTTTCTGCTTGTATGGCTGATTCTACGGTTGGTTCACTCTCTAAATTTGCACTTGGGGCAATCAAGGGGCCGGTTTGTGATAAATAGTCTGTAAGTTGCTCATTTTGGGGCACTCTAAACGCTAGATCTGGTGCGTCAAGTGTTAGGTAACTAAAATCATTACCAACTATTGGTAATACCAAAGAATATGGCCCAGGCCAATATTGATTAACTTTTTCTTTATACATAATATAATCATCTATATTAAACGGCTTTAATTGCTCATAATCTGCAGCCAAAATTATGCATTTTTTTGCCGCACTACGATGTTTAATTTGATAAACACGTTCTACAGCAGATATATTAAAAGCGCAAGCTACAAAACCATATATTGTATCTGTTTTTATTATACCAACCCCGCCAGATTTTATAATTTCTACAGAACTTTGCAGATTATCAAATAACTTATACATTACTTAGGCAATTTAATTTCTATTTTAGATTTTTTATGTTTTTTGCGAGTTATTTTTGGTTTAACAATATCTACAATATCTAAAAATGCACTCCTATTAACATCTGCAAAATCTGCTAGTGGTTTAGTGCTTAAGTCAAATTTCATAGCGGCTAGGCGCATAAAAAATGTAACTCCTATCGCAATTAATGCCGCTACTTCTGCATTTACTTTTAAACTTGCCGCTAAAAACAAAAATAGCGTAACCCCAACTAATGCTGCCGCCGCATAATATTGCCCCGGAAAGAATATAACTGGCTCTTTTTTAGTTAGAACATCTCGCAAAACACCACCACCAATAGCACTTGCAAATCCTACCATAACAGCTGCTAAAATACCAAGCCCAGCATTAATGCTCATTTGCGCGCCTATTACTCCGTATATGCCTAAGCCAAGCGCATCTGCAATAAAAAACATGCCATCAAATTTTTTTACTACGTGATACAAAAACGAACCAACAACAATAGCAAGCAAAATTGCAATTAAAAAACGGTAATCTTGTAATAATAACGGGGGGCCATCTTGCAAAAATATGCCATCACGGATTAAACCACCCCCAGCACCAGCCACTATAGCTAAAATAAATACCCCAATAAGATCGTACTTTTTTTTAGTAGCTAATATTACACCTGTAAGCGCAAACAAAAATGTTGCCAACAAGTTATATGCAACCGGAAAATCAAATTGTCCTACAAGCTGTGTTTGTTCCATAAATACTTACGTATTATAGCAAATATATACAAATTTTAACAGAGTTAAAATGCTTATTCTAAAGATTTTTCTTGAGAAATAGTTTTGTTAATAGTGTTAACAGCGCGTTCGCTAAAGGGCGTTTCTATACCATTTTTATCGAACACTTCTTTTAGGCGTGTTCTGTATTCGCTTGCTACTTCCCATTGCTTACCAGGGCGTACTTTTCCGCTTATTCTTACCGTTATATTAGATTCATCAAAGGTAACAAGTTGTTGGTACTTTAAAGGAGATAGGATATCGTGTTTCCAACCAGCATCTTCTGCCATATCTCCCCCTAGTTGATCTATAAGTTTTTTTACTTTGTGTATATTGGCATCATGAGGAATATTTAGCTCAAACATTGCATAAGAATAATCGTATGTTTTATTAATTACGGCCGTTGCTAAATGATGGGGGATAGTATGCAAAGAGCCCTCTAGATCGCGCAAGACCACGGTACGAAGTGTAATATTTTCTACCTTACCTGTATGTTCTGGGCTAACCTCTATGATGTCTCCAACTCTATACTGGTCTTCTACTAAAACCATAAATCCGTTATATAGATCCATAATGGCATCTTTAGCAGCAATACCTAAAAATAAACCAATTGCACCAGCACCGGCAAGCAAAGTTGCGTAATTAACTCCTAGGTGCTCTAAAATAATTAATGTACCAAACGCACATAAACCAAAGTCTGCAATCTGCCTAAAAGCATTTGCTAGTGTATCATAGCGTTTTTTATGAGCTTGACGGCCCGCAGCTTTATTACGTTTATATAATATAGAAAAATATCTATTTATAAACAGCCTAACTACCCGCTGAACAACATATAGCGCAACAACTATTAATATAATAGAAGCTAGGTTATATAATATTTTTAAATACCAAGTAGAGGGTTCACTAATTACCGCTGCAAATAAATTACTATACATATGCTTATATTATATGCTAATTTTGGTGTAAATGGGCGATTTTATAAATTATACCGTACAATAAATAACATATGACACAGCAACTATTAAAAGGACTTACTGCAGCACAAACTTTAGCAGTAGAAACAATTGATGGGCCAGTTTTGGTTATTGCTGGTCCTGGCACCGGTAAAACCCAGTTATTAGCACAACGCGCTGCCAACATTTTATTAAAAACAGATGTTCAGCCACAAAACATTTTATGTTTAACCTATACAGAGGCAGCTACAAGAAATATGCGTGAACGCATGGGCAAGTACATGGGTAAACATGCCTACGATGTTACTATTAGCACCTACCATGGCTTTGGGAGTGAAATCATAAGAGATCACCGCGAATTTTTTTTAGAACATAATGCCCAGCAACCCATAGATAATTTGCTACAACACCAAATTTTAGAAGAAATTTATCAAACAATAAGTAGCAATAACGCTCTTTGGCGTAAAGAAACTTATTTAAAAGATGTTTTACATTTTATTGGCGAAGCAAAAAAGGCTGGGCTTATGCCAAAAGATATTAGATCTATTGCAAAAGACAACACTCGATCTATAAATAGTCTTAATAAATATACTAAAAAAGATTTGGCATTACTAACCAAAATGTCTAAAAGTTCTATATCATTATTTGAAAAGTTATTTATTGATACAAAATCCTTACCCGCTAGTACTAAAAAATTACCAATAGGTATTACCGGCCTTGATACTCAATTTATAACTGCGTTAGCAGAAGCATACATAGAGGCAGAGGCCACTAACCGTACCGTGTCTTTAACGGCATTTAAAAACAACTGGTTAACAAAAGATAAAGATGATAAATGGGTAGTTAAGGGCACAAACGAAGTTGCTAAATTACTTGGTGCAGCCGATATTTACGAACAATACTTAAAAAAGCTTAAAGAAAATAATTTATACGATTATGACGATATGATACTTCTGGCTACAAAAGCTATAGAAGATCATAGTGAACTCCGTTTTAGCTTACAAGAAAAATATCAATATATTATGTTAGACGAATTTCAGGATACCAACAAAGCTCAGCTAAAGCTAATAGAATTACTAACAAACAACCCGGTAAACGAGGGTCGCCCAAATATTTTGGCGGTGGGTGATGATGATCAGGCAATATTTAGTTTTCAGGGAGCAGAAGTAGACAACATGCTACGTTTTTACCAAATGTATAAAAACGTAAATACTATTACTCTTACAGAAAATTGGAGATCGCATCAAAATATTATTGACGCCGCGCAATACGTTTCTAACCAAATAGAAAAACGTTTACATAGCAAACTAGGGCTTGCTAGTAAAGATCTTTTTGCAAATAACAAATCCCTGCCAGCACAGGCAAAAATTGAGCAACACCAGTTTATTAGTGACGTTGCAGAACTAGATTGGGTGGCAAAAAAGGTAAAAGAACTAATAGATAAAGGCCAGTCGCCAGAGGGCATTGCAATACTAGCACCAAAACATAAATACCTAGAACCATTAGTGCCATTCTTAGAACAAAAAAATATTCCTTTGCACTACGAAAAGCGCGAAAACGTTTTAGAAGATCAATACATTGCAAGAATTATTAACATGCTAAAACTTATATATTCTTTAAGCAAAAATAACTACCCCAAAGCTAACGAGCTGTGGCCAGAAATTTTAACTGGCAGTGAGTGGCAAATCCCAACTAGTCAAATTTGGCAACTATCTTGGCAATCTAGCGAAAATAAATATAAAGAAGACGCAACAACAAATTGGCTACAACTTATGCTTGCAGAGCCTAGCCTTAAGCCGATTGCATTATTTTTTGCTAAATTAGCAACTATTGCGGGCACAGAAACATTAGAAAAAATGTTAGATTATTGCATTGGTATAGAGCCTTTAAAATTAAACGAACCAGATATTACTAGTTTTAGTTCACCATTTTATAAATATTATTTTGAATCTGCCAATGCTAAAACACAAACTTTGCAATTTACCCAATTATTATCTCATCTTACAGTATTAAGGCAGCGGCTAAGAGAGCACTCTACCCAAAAAGAAAATATTTTATACTTAAAAGATGCTTTAGATTTTATAGATTCTTATAATAACGCAGCAGAAAAACTACTTAACACCAGCCCGTACCACACGGCAGCAAATGCCGTTCAGCTTGTTACTGCATATTCTGCAAAGGGCTTAGAGTTTGATGTTGTGTTTGTTTTAGCAACTTCAGACGATGTTTGGGGTATGAAAGCACGCGGTGCATCATCTAACATTACTTTACCAAAAAACCTGCAAACAATCCGTTTTGCCGGCGCCCAAAAAGACGAAAAAAAGCGGCTTTTTTATGTTGCGTTAACCAGAGCAAAACATACCTTATACCTTACAAGTTTTACCAAAAATTATGCCGGAAAACCAACCACCGAACTAGAATTTATTAGCCAAACAAAAGATGATAATAATTTTCAAAAAAATATGCCAAAATTAGTATCAAATTTACATACAGACGATGCATCAACCCCAAACGCTAATACATTGCAAATATTTTGGCAAACTCATCATTACAATAGCTTGGACCAACCAAATTTAATAGAATTACTAAGACCAAGATTACAAGATTTTCAGTTAAGCGCAACCCACTTAAACAGTTTTACGGATATGGAACTTGGCGGACCTGAACAGTTTTTTGTAAATACAATATTGCGTTTTCCTAAAGCACCATCTGCTAACGGAGAATACGGTAGTGCTATACACGAATCTATAGAGGCTATTGCTAATATGCAAAAAAATACAGGTGAACTGCCCGTGTTAGAAGAAATTCAAGAAATTTTTGCTAAAAAACTAAATAAAAAAACACTAAATAAAAATGAGTATACACAATACTTAAACAGAGGAGAAAAGGCTTTAGCGGCTTTTATGCAATGGTGGTGGCCAAACTTTAGCATTCAAAATCAGGCAGAGGTTCGCTTTAAGCACGAAGGCTCTTTTTGTGGCAAGGCTCATTTAACAGGTAACCTAGATTACCTGGTAATTGATCACGAAAATCAAGATATACAGGTTGTAGATTATAAAACTGGCCATAGCTTTACATCTTGGGCCAAAAGTACAAAAAGCCATAAATATAAACAACAGCTGCTGTTTTATAAAATTTTACTAAACAGCTCGCACACTTATAAAAACTATAAAATTAGCCAGGGAAGAGTGGTTTTTGTAGAACCAGAAGAAAACGATAAAATGACAGATTTATCCCTAAACTATAGTGATGCAGATATTAGCCGAACAAAACAGCTTATACAAGCTATATGGAATCGAATAACACTTTTAGACTTTCCGGACACTTCTGGTTTTAGCAAAAACATTAAAGGCACATTAGAATTTGAAGATTGGCTAATTAATAACACAAAAATATAGATTAAGTTTTTATGCAAATACAAAAAAAGACCCTGGGTAAGTAGGGTCTTTTATAATTAGACTTTTTTAAACTAACTCTTTTTAGAAGTAGATTTTTTTGTAGTTTTTTTAGATTTTGTAGCTGTTTTTTTTGCTGGCGCAGAAACAGTTGGCTTTGTTGCTAATACTGGCTTTGGTGATACTTTATCTACTTTTTTAACACCAAATATAGGAACAATTACAAGCGCCGTAACCGCCATTGCAACTAACATTCCTACTACTGGGCCCAAGCCATAGTTTACGTCAAAGCTATGAGTAGCAATTGCAACTGCTGGGTTTAATATACCGCTAGAAGCCAAACCTGCAACCATAAGACCCAAAAACAAACCACCACCAATAGTAGCGGCGGCTTGGTAACCTTGAATTTTTTGAGTAACAACTGCGGCAATTGCAGTACCAAATACAAAGGCACCCGCTGCTTCTGCTAGAAAGATCTTTGTATCAAAAGAACCGGCACCATTAGTTAATGGTTGACCAGTAAAAAATTCGTAAGCTTGCCATGCTGCAAACCCGGCCAAAAACTGAAAAACAATATAAGCTATTGCTTTTGCGGCTCCTACCTGACGCATTGCAAAAAGCCCAATAGTAACGGCTGGGTTAAAATGGCCACCAGATATTTTACCAAATGCACCAACAAATACAATTAAAGTTATGCCAGCTGCCATAGCCGTAAATAACGGGAACCTATATAAACTTGTACTTAATACTACTAAAGCTAGCGTGAGTGTTCCTATAAACTCTGCAAGCACC
>JAUPVN010000062.1 GCA_030917025.1 Patescibacteria group bacterium
CAGAAAGTCCTATTGCTTTGCCAAAACCACTAGAATTAACAAATAGTAATTTAGATAATATTGTTTACCGTTTAGAGGTTGTATTGCCACTTTATAAAAATTATTTGCAGCGTGATAGCATGGGGATGGTGTTTGATGAGCTATTTGATGGTTTTCATTCTAAAGTTTTTGGAAAATTAAGAGAACTTGGTTTAGCCTATGGCATATTTTCGGCCGATTACGATACAAAAGATAACAGTGTTTGTTTAATTTACGGCCAAGTACAAGCAAATAATGTTATGCAACTTGCCACAATTTTGCACGATGAGCTAAAGCTTGTAGCAACAAATGGGATATCAGCCACAACTTTAGATGAGCTTAAAAAGCGTAATTTAGGTGGTGTACAAAGATCTTATCAAACTGTAGGTTCTTTAGTTAGCTGGTATAGGGGGCCATTTACAATGCTAGGAGAAGTATTTGCATTTGATGAAATTGATAGCCGTATAAATAGCGTTACTAACGAAAGCATGGTAGAATCTGCTGTGCAATTATTGCAAAGTAATACATACGGTTTTGGTGTTATGAAAAACCCTCAAGATAGTGTTGATTCGTTGTTGGTACAGCAAAAAATAATGCAATTTTAAAAAAGATCTATTTATATGGATGAAATCATACAATCAGCAAAAACCTTGCAAGCTAACGTATTAGAAGCCGTAAAAACATTAAATTTAGATAACGATAAAGCAGTTATAAAAGATTTAGAAAAAAAACAACAAGAGCCAACGTTTTGGGATAATCAGGTAAGTGCAACGGTCTCTATGCAAAAATTAAGTAAACTTACTGCAAAAGTTAAACCTTGGCAAGATTTGCATAAAAATGTACAAGATATATTAGAACTTGCTAGCTTACAAGACCAATCTTTACTGCAAGATTTGTCTGTTCAGCTAAAAAATGCACAAGAAACTTACAAAACTTTAAAAAATCAGCTACGTTTTAATGGCCCATATGATGATCACGACGCCATTTTAAGTATTTTTGCCGGTGCAGGGGGCACAGATGCTCAAGATTGGGCACAAATGTTAGTGCGTATGTATGTACGGTGGGCAGAGCAAACTACAGATGTATCGGCCACTTTAATTCAAGAATCTGCCGGAGAAGAAGCGGGCATAAAAAGCGCCACCCTAAGTATTAGTGGCCCTTTAGTTTATGGTAAGTTAAAGGGCGAGCATGGTGTGCATCGTTTGGTGCGCTTAAGCCCTTTTAATGCCGATAATTTGCGCCAAACTAGCTTTGCAAAGGTAGATGTTTTACCAAAAATAGATGCTCCAAACGAGGTACAGTTAGACGAAAAAGACTTAAAAATAGATGTATATAGGGCAGGTGGCCATGGTGGCCAAAGTGTTAATACAACAGATAGCGCAGTGCGTGTAACGCACCTGCCAACCAATATTAGTGTAGCCATTCAAAACGAGCGCTCACAACTGCAAAATAAAGAAACAGCACTAACAATTTTACGTTCGCGCCTTGCACAGTTGCAACTAGAACAGCACGCCAGTAAGATTAGTGAGCTTAAGGGCCCCAACGAACAAGCTGCATGGGGAAACCAAATTCGTAACTACGTTTTGCACCCCTATACAATGGTAAAAGATACTCGCACAAAAGTAGAAACCACCAACGCCCAATCTGTTCTAGACGGCAACCTAAACGATTTTATTAATGCATAAAAATCATAATATTTTATTTTATTACAAAATATGTTATTATATTAATAATAGATAAGGAATTAATTATGAGCGAAGTTGGCCCTAGCCCTTTATCGGTAATGAGACGTAATGGTGTGAGAATTGTAGGAGCAATAGCTGTTACGATTGGTGCTACTGGTGCAACAGCAGCAGTAGCAGAAGTAGTAAAACCAGTAGTGTATCAAATTATTCCTAAAACCGCCCCAACAGCAGTAGGTATAAATATGGAATGCTCCCCAGGTACAACACCGGCGACTCCAAGCGGTAACCCATATGATATACAGGTATCACTTGCATGCATAGATACAGATAACTTCGAGAAATCTACTGTACCACCGACTCGTGTTTCGGCTGAAAATGTTACACCACAAGATGATACTTCTGAATTTACATTTGTTGCTAGGTGTCTATATTCAGATAAAAAAGGTGAAACCATTTTATCAATACCCGCTAAAGCTACCGATAACCTAATCCCTGGTGACCCTAAACGTTATAGCGTGGCTTGTTTTAATCCTGATAATTCGTATGATGTCCCTTCGTTAGATGTAGTTAAGAATTCATAAGTATAATAATCACCCAAAAATAAAGCAAAAAATATAAAAAAATGAGCCACGAATCACTAAATCGCCCAAATAATAATAGCCTTAATTTAGAAGATTTATATAGATTGCTCGAGCAAAGAACTATTTGTCTTCAGCTTTTATTAGGCACCGAGTATGCTGATAGAATACTAGAACAATCCGATGGATCACTGTTAAATGGTAATTTGCCTAAAGGAGCAGAGAGATACAAACCAGAGCCTCATCGACTAACTTTCGATCAACAAGATGAAGTTGTCTTTGACGCCATAGCCGAGCAAGGCAAAGAATTTTTTAGTGATCCAGATAACGAGGCAGAATTTGATTCCATTTTAAATAAGTATATGACTAGCAAAGACATATTATTAATGAATCTAAATAACTTCCCAGCACATTTTAAAATTGTTATTGATTTTTTATCCATGCCTCATGAACTTGACCATTGGTACCATCAATTAGTGTGTCCAATAGAATGCTACGCACGCTATTATTATGCATATACTGCAGAGGCTTTGAGTTTACTAGATATACTTAATGAAAAAGATATAACTAAATTAACAGATGATGAATACAAAAAATTATTAAGAGCTTACCTTATTATTAGAAGTTTAATGTCGTCTGTTGATTCTGGAGCGGGTAACATCGACCCAGCAAAATAGTACTTTAGCAATATCAATAGTTTCTTAAAATAATTATTATATGATTATTTTAAGTTAGATAGCTTCACTACGCTTGTTGGTATCATTTCACCATCTTTATCTTGTGAATATAGTATTGCCAAAACCAATGTAGGCGAATTCCCAGGGGTACTATTAGATGAGGGTAATTGTTCAAATACACGATATACTACGCCATCTTTTTCCAATAAAGGTGTTACTTTAAACAAAGGGTGTTTAGTAGCCCACGTTCCTAAATCAATTTCATCTTTACCTAATTGGTTAGAAGAGGTGGCTTTAACTATAAATTCTGTTTCGGGGGGCATGGCTACTGGTGAATGAAACTCTGGATGGTTTGGATGAGTTCTATCTCCTGCTCCAGAATTTAATGATTTAGCGTACAAACTAATAAAATCAATTATTTCGTTCTTTGTACTATCAGAATCTAAATAATCCTGTAGTATTTCCGTTTGAAATAATCTTTCGTATTCTGTCTGCATGTCTTTACTGGCCCATATTTCTGCATTATCGTTTCCTGGACTAATTTTTCGAGCAAGAATAAGATTCCATACATTTTGTTCGAACGTTAAATCTGGGTTAAAAACTTGAGAAGCTGGCACTACACCTTTGTTCTTACTAGTCTCATATCTACTCATATATACCTCATATTATTAGCTTGTATTGCTATATAAATATATTTTACACTACTTTTTTGTTTTTGTCTACTTTAGTATTATTAATAGATATAAAATGGCTTAAATTAGTAATAAAATAGTAGATATATCTCTTAATATACACCCAATATAACAACTTACTATATATTATTTTATGATTGAGCGGGCTTATTTATAGTATTTTAAATGCAATCTAATTATCTATTATTGCTAAAAACCAAAATCTATAGATAAATAACAACAAATTTGTTAAAGTATATAAATATCAATAAGCACTAAATAGAGGTAAATAATTATGTCTGAAGTTGGAGAAAATGGTTCAGGTCGTCGAGGATTGACGCCAGAAGATATGGGTGTGATTAAAGAAATTAATCCAGAAACTGCAGAAGCATTAGTACGATGCATGGGAAGGGA
>JAUPVN010000063.1 GCA_030917025.1 Patescibacteria group bacterium
CACGTTTATATGGGTGTTTAGGACGTTTTTAACATACTCTGTTTGAGCTTCTACGCTTGTATTAAATAACGAACGAGACAACGGCTCTGCGGATTTTTCTAGCGGGTAAACCATAAAGTTTTTTCTTTCTAAAAGGGCATCGGCTGCTTTTTGCTCTGGCGTCCATTCGTAATGCATATAAGATGGTATAAAACCTATTGAGTCTATCTTTGCTCCATTTTCTGATTTTGTAAAATCCATAACTGCAATGCCACCAATTAAAGATGCTAGGTCTAGCTGTGCACTTAAAAAATTGCCCATACTATACCAAACTAAAGTTTCACGACCACCCTCTGAAACTATTTTATCTACAGGTTGCAGCACGTGTGGCCCTGCTCCAATTATTACGTCTGCACCACTTTCTGCTAACACTTTAGCGGCAGTTTTTTGAAAATCGTTTTCTGTAGGGCTATACTCTGTTCCCCAGTGCATGCTTACAATAACAACATCTGCATTATTTGCGGCTTGTGTTACTAATGGCTTTGCAACTGCCTCGCTATAAATATTAATAGCGTAATTTGTACTAGTTGGAATATTTGAGTATTCTGCAAATGCTAAATATGCAAATTTAATATTGTTTTCTGTAAAATATTGAATGCTATTTTGCTCTTCTTGGTTTCTGTTAGCACCTGCTATAGCTTTTTTTGGCAAAGTATCCCAAACAGCTCTTGTTGCATTTATACCTGCTTGGCCTTTATCAAACATATGGTTATTAGCCAAATTAATTATATTGCAGCCAAGAGCGCTTAGATCTTTAGCAAACTGTTCTGGGGCGTTAAATACTGGGTAACCACTTATTGGGGCAACTGATCCTGCGGCAGGAACTTCTTGATTACAATAAGCACCTTGAACATTATTAAAATTATTTTTAATCTCCTTGTAAAACTGCAAATAATCATAAGAGCCGTCAGGTTTAAGCGCTTGTTTATTTATTGCGTCATGCGGCAACTGATCGCCAACCGCAATAATTCTTGTAATGTTTTTTACTGGAATATCTTGGCTTTGTTCTAGAGGTTTATTATTGCTTACATTTTTACTTGATGGCTTTAAAAATACAAATAGAAGTATAACAATAGCAATAATAACAATAACTACTAAACTTATTATTTTTTTATTTAATTTCTTTTTAACGACCATAATTATTTATTGTTTTTGAGTTGCACCAATTAAACCAGCAAATAGTGGGTGAGGTTTTAGGGGGCGGCTTGTAAATTCTGGGTGAAACTGTGTGGCAATAAAATACGAATGTTTTGGAGCCTCTACAATTTCTGTTAAACCTGTTTCTGGGTTAGTACCAGAAATCACTAGGCCGCCCTTATTAAGTTGTTTTGTATATTTAGGGTTAAATTCATATCTATGCCTGTGACGCTCTACAATATGCTCACTTTTATACATTTTGTGGGCTAAAGAACCTTTTACAATATCACATTTATAATCTCCTAAACGCATTGTTCCGCCAAGTTTTTTTTGCTTTTTTTGTGATTCCATAATATCTATTACTGGATCTTTAGATTTTACATCAAACTCTGTTGAGTTAGCATTTTTTATACCAGCCATCCTTATGGCCCCTATACTTGCAACTTGCATTCCTAAACATAAACCCAAATAAGGTATATTATTTTGTAAAGCGTACTGAGCTGCCAAAATTTTGCCTTCTATACCCCTATTACCAAATCCGCCCGGCACTACTATAGCATCTATTTTATTAAACTTGTCTTGACAGTTATCTTTGGTTAATTTTTCTGCATCTACCCATACTATAGAAACATCCATATCAAAACTCCACGCTGCGCTTTTAAGTGCCTCTACAACACTAGAATACGTGTCTGTGTGATCAAGATATTTTGCAACAATTGCTACTTTACATGCTTTTTTATTTGGTTTTTTAATAATAGATACAAGCTTTGTCCAATCATTTAATTTACTCTTTTTATTTGGTAAACTTAATTCTTTACAAACAATATCACCAATTCCTGTTTCTTCTATAATTAAAGGAACTTCATATATAGTATCTACCGTAGGCAATGCCAGCACACGATCTAGCGGGATGTCACCAAACAAGCTTAATTTTTTAAGAATATTTTTTGGCACCGCATGATCGGCTCTTGCAACTAAAATATCGCATATTATTCCAGCTTCTCTTAAATCTCTTACAGCGTTTTGGGCTGGCTTACTTTTAACTTCTTGGCTAGCCTCTAAAAACGGTAAAAACACTACATGAATATACAAGCAATTCTTGGGGCCAACTTTAAGTCTTAATTGCCTAATTGCTTCTATAAATGCAGTACTTTCGTAATCGCCTACAGTGCCACCAACTTCAACTATATGGATATCAAAACCCTTAGAGCTGTTAATTATAGCCTCTTGCATGGCGTCTGTTACGTGAGGAATTATTTGAACGGTTTTACCAAGATATTTACCCGATCTTTCGTCTTCTATAACTTGCCTGTATATACGTCCGCTCATTGTAGAGCTTTGCTGAGTTAAATTGCTACTTAAAAATCTTTCATAGTGGCCTAAATCTAAATCAGTTTCTGCTCCATCTTTAGTAACAAAAACTTCACCGTGTTCGGCTGGGTTAAGGGTTCCTGAGTCTACATTAAAATAAGGATCACACTTTTGAATATTTACTTTAAAGCCTCGGCTTTTTAAAACTGCACCTAAACTAGCTGCTGTTACTCCTTTGCCTACACCACTTAACACCCCACCTGTAACAAAAATATATTTTGTCGCCATTGTCTCCCCTTTAACTTATTATCAAATTTCGTTTTTTATTAATCAAGGTTTTCTTTTATTATGAAGCAATTATACAAAAAATCAAGCACTATTAACCAATTGTCATAACAAAACCAATAGGAGAAATAAAGCTCAGCACAGCTGCAATAAACAACACTGCAAATTCTATTTTTCTATCTATCTGAAAATTATCATGAGAAGCAAATAAAATACCAATTAATAGCCCAAAAGGCAACACAACAACGTCACCAACCCTAATCCATAAACAACCTAATATAAAATATAGAACAAGCTTTAAAAGATATACACCGTCTGGCTCTATTTTATTTGATTTTTTAGAATTATTTTTTATGTGTTTTTTTGTTGCCATTAATAATAATTATAGCACTAAAAAATTTATTGCTTATCTTTAATATAAACTTGTCTTGCCTGAGTATAGCGCAGCACGGTAACCCTGGTAATTAGTCCTGCCCCAAATACCATAATAATAATAAATACAATAATATTTAATACGGGTATTGCAAATAATAACAATAGTAAGGCCGCCCCACCAAGAGCTTTGGTTGCATGGCTCCTGCTTGGGAATAACTTAGACCCAAGCGCATGTGCACTAAACGGAATGCTTAACGTTAACAAAGCTATATATAACCCCCAAATAATTATTGCTATTGGTATACCAATAATGCTCCAGACTAACAAGAATATAATTAATGGCGCTACCCACAACACCAAAAAGCCAGATAGCAATACTGTTGCAGGTTGATCTTTTGCAAAAACATAACTATCTTTTAATGACCTTGGAAACAATAAAGCAATAAATAAGGCCGATAATAATAAACCAATAATAAATGCGACGTATATAAGGCCAACAACAAACATAAAGGCAGACGATAACATATTTATTAACCCTAATATATCTAAATTAGAATTTAGCTTTGTAGGGTTTTGAAATATAGAAATATTATCATAAACGTTAGAATTAACAGTAGTTATACCTGCAACTTTAGCAGAATCAGTATAGATAACGCTTTCTGTATTTAAATTTAAATCTCTACCAATAATACCCGAGATTTCAAAATTATCTGTATTTGCATTTGCGTCTCTGCCAACTATACCGTTTAGCCTTGTAAGGCTTGTTGCCGTTGTTACATCTCCTACAATATTACCCGATTTTTCTACGGTTGCATCTTGGCCAACCAGTGTACCATTTTTTGTAACCAAACCTTGTATTTGTATGGTACTTGCAAATAATCTAACATTGCCGTTAACTGTGCCATTAATAATTATTGTAGAGCCTGCGCAAAGAACATCACCATTAACATTACCATTTATAGTAATATTATTACCAACACAATATACATCACCATTAATTACATCATTTATTTCATAATTATTACCAGAATAATACTGAGTCTTATTAATATATTGGGG
>JAUPVN010000064.1 GCA_030917025.1 Patescibacteria group bacterium
TACCTAAATATATTAAACCCGCAGATATAATTACTGTGCTAAGGCCGATGAAAATAAATAATACTTTTAACCATTTACGGGCAAAATGTTTAGCATAATGAGCTTTTATAACTCGTTTATGATGAGTATTTATAATCATATAATTAATACTCCAAAAGCAATCGCAACAAAAGCAACTGGTAATAGGGGCACTATTGGCCAAATAATAGCCAAAATCACGCCATATAACATTGTTAATAACGACACAAATGCACCCACCCAAAAAACAGTACTTCTTATTACAAAACCAAACAAGCGCGAAAATATATTATCAAACCATACCCTAAACCTATCACCAATTGGTGTGTTGGGGCCTACGTAAGTTGTAATTTGTTTCCATGGTTCAAATAAAGTTCTTAACAAAATAGCTAAAGAGAAAAACCTTGCCATAGACAAAGCTCTTACACTAATTGCTTTAAATGAGTTAACCCAGCCAGTGCCGTACCACCAGCTTATAAATAATACAAAACCCATATGCTTATTGTAACAGTGTTTTAAAGATTAGTTAACTAGCACTAAGCGCACACCCCAAAAACACCCCTAACCTGTTAAGGCTTGGGGTGTTCTTTTGGTAGGTTGTTGGTTGAGCGGTCAGTTAGCTCTGCTGGTTAGATTGTCTGGTTAGCTAAACTTGGTTCTTGCTAATCCAGAATCTGTAAGCAAAGGTACTGATGATGCTTGAGCCAACAAATAGGGCTATTAGTGAACCTGCACCTGTGTTAGGTATAGTAGATGGTACTACTACGTTGTTTGCGCATTCTGGGCTATTGGCTGGCAAATGTTGTTTGCCTGGGATCACACACATTGCTGGTGGTGTACTAGCTTGTACGTTTACCTTACAGTTATCACTGGTTACCTTTTCTTGTTTGCCGTTTACTAAGAAGGTTAGTTCTACGGCTGTAGTGTAAGTACCGTCAGTGGCGTAAGTATGCTCAACAGTTGTTTTATCGGTTACTAGGGCATTACTGTTGTCACCAAAGTTGTAGCTAGCTGTTTGGAAGGTTGCACCTTGGGTAGCAGTATACTTTACAGTGTACTGGAACTTACGGTTACCTAGGCTAGTGGCAGTAAGCATGTCACAGCTGACCTTTTCGGCTGGTTTACATGTTACAGATACATTAGCATCGTCTTCTTTTTTAGGTAGCTTGTCAGCAGTGATTGAGGCAATGTTAGTCATCTTAGCAGCTGTACATTTAGCTTGGTCGGTTGTACCGGCTATAGCGTTAAAGGTAAAGGTAGTAGTAGTGTTAGGAGCTAAGGTACCTATGTTTTGTCCTGCGGCAAAGAACTTATCTGCATAAGCTACAGCAACGTTATCTCGCATTAGGGTATCCTTTTTGTAGGTTACACCGGTAGGTAGTTTATCGCTGGCAATAACGTTAGTTGCAGGAGCATTACCTGTGCTAGTTATTACTACTTTGTAGCGTACTTCTGTACCACTTGGTACTGTTACGTCTTCTGACCATTTGTCTGATCCTATGGTTTGAACTTGTTTTAGGATGTTGTAGGCAGGGTTTTCAGGAGTAGGTTTACATTCTAATGTTATAGATGCATTGCTGGTTTGGGCTGGCAACATTAAAGCGGTTGTATTAGCTACGTTAACACTTTGCTTATTTGTACAAGGTACTGGTTCTGTTGCTTGAGCAGTAGTTGCTTTAAATATGTAAGTAAGTTTGTTACCTGGAGCTAAACGATTAATGAATGAACCGTTACCTTCAAATAAGTGACTTTCTGGTAAGTAAGCACCATTTAAGGTTAAGCTACCTGGTACTACTTTTTGATCGGCAGGTAATACATCTTTAGTAGAGACCCATCTTACATGGCCTGTACCTGTGTTAGTTACTTCTACTTTGTATTCATATACTTCACCGTAATTAACAGGAGTTGTTTTTACCCAAGCACCACCGGCTTTTCTAACAGTTTTATCTAGTTTGTATTCGTGAGTACCAGCTTTACCACCAACTGGGTTACCACAGCTAGATAGAATAGCAAAGGCAAATACACCGTTATCCATAACTACATAAGCATCAATACTGTCAGACAAAAAGACACCGGCGTTGGCGGTATTATAAAAGGTTACGCCATTGTATGTTGCTTGAGCAGATGTTGGTTGAGGTTGCCAACCGGCAGAAAAAGAATCAGTAGCAACGACTTGTCCGTTTACTACTACGTTTCCGTTTTTGTATACTTTACCGGCTTTGGCAGTGTTTTGTAGTCTGCCCATGTCGGCACTGTCTATACCATAGTAATGATAAACCTGTTGTGCGTTACCGCTGGCATTATATTTTTGTTGCAACTCGCCTACACTCATGGCACCACAATATAGTATTGAGTTGTCATTACAATCACGAGGTCCGTTGAATACAACGTTATCTGCTTTTGTTAGAGGTACTGCTGTAACTCCAGCAATAGCTGTTAATATTACTGATGCAAAAAGTATCTTTTGCATTTTGCTTAGGCGTCCAATTACATCTGCAATAGGGCCAAAAGCTGTTGATAAACTCTTAAACATAATGCCTCCCTTAGGTATTATGTCATAATAATATCATACTTATGCTATATTGTCAACTATATTTATCCAACTTCTTAGGCAATAAGTAATTCCTTAGAACCAGCTATATTTTTAGAAAAATAACTATCATGAGATATAAATAATATCGCCCCGCTATAAGAAGCCAGGGCGTCTTCTAGCTCTTCTATGCTTGGCAGGTCTAGGTGATTTGTTGGTTCGTCTAACACTAAAATCTGAGGGTCACCAATTAACATATTTATTAACTGAAACCTGGCTTTTTGCCCACCGCTAAGGCGGCTTATCGGCGTTTCCGCATCTGTTGCTGGGTTAAATAAATAATCACTTAAAAGTTGCTTTATTTTTGTGTCGTTAATTACTACACCTTTTTTCATATAGGCTTGTTCTATCGCCCTACCAAGTGTCATATCTAAGTAGGCTGCGGATATTTCTTGTTCGTACACGCCAATTTTAATTTCTCGCTCTACTGCAATGACACCTTTAAAGATTTGAGATTTGCATTTTATATCTTCTGATTTTGCAATTATGGCTGACACTAAAGTAGATTTTCCCGCTCCATTACGTCCATGGATACGTAATCTGTCACCCTCTCTTAGCTGAAAAGAAATATCACTAAATAATGGAGCATCTTTATAACCTAAGCTTAACCCCGATACATCTACCAACAATCGTTCTGAATTTAGACTATTTTTTGTACGCACTTTAATGTTGCGAGATTTATGTTCTTGGTAAGAAGCCCCAACTTTATCATTTAAATCTTGGGCAGATTCTCGGTCAATCCAAAAAGAAGGAGTTTCTTTTTTTTGTAACATTTCTAGCTCTTTTTTTGCTTTATTTTCTAGGCTTTTAAAACGTGCAATTGTTCCGGGATCGCGTGATTTTTCTTTTAGGCGTCTAAAGCGTACAACGTTTTCAGTTAAGTTTGCAATTCGTCTCTGAACAACGTTAAATTCATGAACAGCCGATACTGTTTTACTGGCGTTTGTTTTTAAATAATCGTCATAATTACCTTTATAAGATACGGCGTGAGAATCTTTAATTTCAATAATTCTATCTACCTCATGTAATAAATCTCTATCATGAGTAATTACAACAACTGCTTCTCTGGCAGATACAAACCATTTTATAAAAGATTTTTTAGCAATATAATCCATATGATTGGTTGGTTCGTCTATAAGGGCAATATGAGCTCTGGCACGCTGCACCTTAACAAGTTCTACCAATCTTTTTTGGCCACCACTAAGTTGGTTTAAAGTTTTTTGCGCCGTGGCCTCAGAAACCTGATAAGATTCTAAAGCCTGAACAATATCACTTTCTACCTCAAAGTAACCAAGTTGACCAAATCTTTCTAGAGAGTCTGTGTACTGTTGAATTTTATGATTATTATCGCCCATTGTTGCAGGGTATGTATAAATTATATGATGCAGCTTAGAATATTCTGGTAAATCTCCTAAAATATAATCCATAACTGTTTTATTATCGTGAGCGTGGTGTTCTTGGCGACTGCCAATAAGCGAAATACCTTTTTTTAATCTAATTTCGCCATCATAATCTATATCTTGCCCAGTTATTATATGCAACAAAGTGGTTTTGCCCGTACCGTTACGGCCAACCAATGCTACCTTTTCGTTATCTTGCACATCAAAATGCATGTCTTTATACAATACGTTATTACCAAAAGATTTTTCATTAATATCTACAGAAAGTATCATTCTAGGTACCTATATTGATTATTATATTACTCATAGCTGTTAAGTATAGCATTTTACCCTGTTAATAAGAAGTGCAACAAACATCTCAAAAAATATAATACTGCTTAATAGGCAAATGTAAAATTTATTATTTGCAAATAATATATGTTATAATTTAATAAATGACTTATTTTGTGTGCACAAAAAATCGCCGCCGCAGCACCCGTATTTAGGGGAGCTGTCCTTGTAATTTTAATTAATCGCCCAAGATAGCCCCCAAAATATGGGGCTTTTTTATTAATAATTTTACCAAGGATATAAATGACAAATAACACATCATACGTTAAAGTAGCATCTCATGAGGCAGTAAAAGGTAATTTTAAAAGATGCTTACTACTTTATTCTGGCGGATTAGATACGTCTGTAATGCTAAAATGGATACAAGAAGAATATGACTGCGAGGTTATTGCCCTTTCTATAGATATTGGACAAACATCTGATAATTTACAAAAAATTAAACAAAAAGCACTTACTCTGGGTGCAAAAGACGCAATTATTTACGATGCAAAAGATGAATTTGCTAATAATTATTTAAGTATGGCAATAAAAGCTAATGCCGATTACCAAGGAGGCTATGCATTAAGTACACCCCTTGGTAGAGTAATAATATCTGAAGTAGCTGTTAAAATTGCTAAAAAATATAACTGCGAGGTTATTGCGCATGGCTGTACCGGTAAGGGCAATGATCAAGTAAGGTTTGAATCTTACATTACTACACTTAACCCTGCCCTAAAAACCATTGCACCAGTACGTGAATGGGGTATGGGTAGACAAGAAGAAATTGCATATGCAAAAAAACATGGTATACCAATTAAACAAACGGCAGAACTACCCTATTCTTATGACGAGAATATGTGGGGCAACACGGGAGAAGGTGGCGAAATAGAAAACCCTGCCAAAAAGGCAAAACTAAAAGACATTTTGCAATGGGAAAACATAGTAGAAAAAGCGCCAGATACGGCAGAATACATTAAAATAACTTTTAATAAAGGCATACCCACAGAACTGAACGATAAAAAATATACTCTAGCCCAAATTATAGCAAAATGTAATAAAATTGGCTCTAAGCACGGTATTGGAGTTTTTCAGCTTATAGAAGATAGATTAGTTGGTTTAAAAGTACGAGGTGTATATGAGCACCCTGGAGCAACAATTTTAATTAACGCTCATAAAAAACTAGAACAAATTGTATCTACCAGAGAAGAAAATCAATTTAAATCAATAGTAGACACAAAATGGGCCTATATGATTTACGCTGCCCAGTGGTACGAACCAACTGTATCTCATTTAAATACATACATTAATGATCAAAACAATAAAGTTAGCGGAATAGTAACAATTAAACTATATAAAGGCCAAGCAATTGTGGTTGCGCTAGAGTCACCCTATTCTCTGTTTAATCACGATCTTGCAACTTTTGAAAAGAATGATGCTTATAACCAAAATAGCGCTGCTGGTTTTATAGAAATATACAACATGCAACAACAACTTGCTTATAACGTACTACCAAAAAAATAAATAATAATAAAGTTTGGTAGTTATATTATTTTTGTACATGTATACTATTAGGTATCAACTGTAAAAACTAATGAAAAATCAAAAACAAATACAATACAGCAGTGAACATGGCGATGTAGTAGAGGCTTACCGGCTAAATATCGCGGATACTATATTTGCTTATAAAGGTTCTACAAATGGGCTTTCGCAAAAAGAAGCCCAAAATAGATTTTTACTAAATGGGCCAAACAAACTTACCCAAGTTAAAAAAGACAAACTTATTATAAAGTTTATACGCCAGTTTAAAGACTTAATGCTTATGCTACTAATTTTTAGTGGCATTTTTTCTATATACGTTGGCGAACCTCAGACCGCCACAGTATTATTTGTAATTGTGATTATTAATGCCTTAATTGGCTTTACGCAAGAATATAAAGCAGAAAAATTAATGGATAGTCTAGAAAAACTAGTGATTCCAACCGCAAAAGTATTAAGAAACGATACTATCCAAGAAATTCCATCGGCAAATATAGTAACCGGAGATATAATAGTTTTAGAAGAGGGCGATAGCGTACCAGCAGATGCAAGAGTAATAGAAGAATCAGAACTTAGCACTAACGATTTTGCACTAACCGGAGAAAGCAACCCAAGCAGAAAATTTACTCACGCAATAGAGGGGAACGTATTATTAGCAAACAGACACAACCTAGTATTTATGGGTACAACGGTTGCAACTGGATCTGCTAAATGTATAGTTATTGCCACGGGTATGCAAACAGAGCTCGGCCGAATAGCAAGGCTTAGCCAAGGCACAAAAAACGATTTAAGCCCTCTGCAAAAAGAAATGAACTCTTTAGCAGTCACACTAACAAAAGCTGCCCTAACTTTAACGGCAATTTTAATGGCTATTGCTTGGCAAGGAGACGCAACATTCAAAGAAATAATTATTTTTGCCGTTGGGGTTGCCAGCGCTTTAATACCGCAGGGTTTACCAGCAGAAGTTAATACTGCCCTTGCCTCTGCGGCTGGCCGCCTAGCTAAAGCCAGAGTATTAGTTAAAAAACTTTCTGCCGTAGAAACATTAGGTGCAACTAGTATAATTTTAACAGATAAAACTGGTACGTTAACAAAAAACGAAATGACAGTTCAGCAGCTAAGAATTGGAGATAATTTATATAAAGTTACAGGCA
>JAUPVN010000065.1 GCA_030917025.1 Patescibacteria group bacterium
AAAACTATTGATTTTAATTACCCCAATAGTATCGTTTTGGGCATAGCTTGTTTCTACGCTAGGAATACTTATGGTTTCACGGACTACGTTAAATTCTAGAGGCTCGCCATTACGTACAACATTTAATTTAACATTTGTACCCTTTTCTCCACGTATGCGTTTTACCGCCTCTGCTGTTGAAAGACCTGTTGCATCTTGATCATCAATTTTTATAATTATATCTCGCGCCTTTAAACCAGCCTTTTCTGCTGGGTAACCACTTAATGGAGTTTCTACAATTACGTAATCTCCATCTTTTGCAAGCACCGCTCCTATGCCCTCGAAGGTGCCATTTAGCTGAGAATCAAATTCGGCGGCTTCTTCTTTATCTAAATAAGTTGTATATGGATCTCCTGCGGCATCTACCATTCCCTTTTTCATACCGTTAATTAGGGCAGCTTCATCTAGAGGCCCGTCAAACTTTTGTTTAAGCTTATTATAAACCTCTGTTACGCTAGAATAATCTAGTTTATTAGGTAAATCCTGATTGCTTTTTACGGCAGATTGACTAAAAGATAAGCTCCACCTACCGCTACCAATTTGCAAGCCTGCAAAAAATACACCGCCAATTATTAATGCAATAAAAAATCCGCGCAAAAACTGTTTGCCCAAAGAAACTTTTTTGGGTTTTTTGGAGCTTATTTTTATTTCTTCCATATTCAATTATTATACTACAGCTTAAAGATTATTAAAATAAACTTTAGCGTTTATCTTATGTGCTATAATTTTAGTAATAATTATGGCTTACAAAAATATATGTAATTTACTCCAATCTAATGTTTGGGCTGATTTTAATAAAGCTCTTAACAAACCAGTTTTTGAGCAATCTGGTAATGGCTGGCAATTTAACGCTATTGCAGAATCTGGGCACGGTAAGGTGGGAAAGTTTTTTAAAAGACTTTACGCACCATACGGGCCTTACGCAATAAACGATATTGCACTTACAGAGGCTTTAAATAAATTAGAGCAAATTGCAAAAAACAATAAGGCAGATTACATAAGAATAGACCCTGCCACACCCCTACAAAATAGCCAGCTTTTATTAAATATGGGTTATATTAAAACAACGCGTAATGCCCAGCCATCGAAAACTCTAATAATCACCCTATCTGATAATTTTGATGATGTTTTAAAAAATATGAGTAAAACAAATCAATATTTATGGCGAAAAGCACCGGCTAATAACTTGTCTTTTGAGCAATTTTATAAATCGGATGAGTTAAAACCATTTATAGATATGGTTAGTTCAACGGCAAAAAGAAACAATGCTATTTTTCATAACGGTAATTACTACAAAACTTTATTAGACACAATGGGCCCACAAAAAAATGCTTGTGTAATTTACGCTTATTTAAATAACAAACCTGTAGCTGGTGCAATTTTTGTAGATGATATTAATACAAAAACACGCTATTACATGTATGCCGGTGCCTTTGATGAGGCTCGCAAAGTTAGTGCGGCATCTCCCCTGTTAGTTTACGCTATGCAACAAGCAAAACAACAAGGCTTAACCTCGTTTGATATGTTTGGGGTTGCACCTAAAGATGAAACAAATCATAAATGGGCAGGTTTTAGTAAATTTAAACGTTCTTTTGGTGGTACAGAAGTTACATATAACGGTACATATGAAAAACCTTTAAGCAAAAAATACAAACTACTACAGCTGGCCCGAAAAATTTATCGTAAATTACCAATATAACATTTTAACGTTAAAAATATACAAAACCGGTTACAGTAGGATCACTTGTATTTATAATTCTTGAAGTATATGTGCCATCTAACCGCATATTATATTCACTAATTTTAAACTGGCTACCGCCACCATACACTTCTTCTACATATGCTACATGCCCATAGGGGCTAACTCTAAAATTAAACGATACGGCAGCGCCTACGCGCGGTGTTTGGCCAACGGCAATCCCTTTTGCAGCCGCCCTAGAATACCATTGCCCACCATTGCCAAGCCATCTTACGGCGCTACTGTGGCCATTGCCGGCTATTCTAAAGGCAACATAAGATGTACAGTTACGCATATAATAAGTCCACTCATCTATAACCCTACCGTCTGGCATTTGCCAAACAAAATCATAACAAGGCCCATCTACACGGCCGGTGCCTACACAAACAGCGTTTCTATAAGGGTAAGATGAACTTACAGGAGCAATAGGGGCTGGTGTTGGTGCTGGCTGAGTATTATTAGCGTTGTTGCTACTTGAGGGGCTTGTATTTTGTGTTGGCGCAGGAGCTGGTGTGTTAACCTGAACAACCGGCTCTGGCGTGCTAACAAACACACTTTGTTTAACGATTTCTTCTTGAGCGGCACGCTGTTCGGCTAATAGCTGCTTTGATCTTTCTCGATATTCACCTTCTTGACCTTGTGTTTGAGCTAATACTTGTTGTTTTTCTGTTTTTGTAGAAGCTACTAACGCTTGTTGAGCTTTTTGTTGTTCTAGTAATTTAACCTGTTGTTCTTGTTGGGATTTTATTTGATCTTTTAGTGTTATAACCTTTTCTGTAGATTCTTGAACTCCGGTTTTAAGACGTTCTAGGTAAGTTTGTTCATTAAAAAAGGTAGTAAAGCTATCGCTACCTACTAGTAGTTCTACTGTAGATGCTCCACCC
>JAUPVN010000066.1 GCA_030917025.1 Patescibacteria group bacterium
CGCAACTACTAGCTGCGAAAATAGTAGTTGCGTTTATCATTTAAGTGTTTTTGTTTGTACTTATTAGTATGAACCTGTTGTGCTTATGTTGCAAGTGTTTTGTATAAAAAAAGTATTCACGTGTTTTGTATCTGTTAAGCCTGTGGATAACTTACCAAAATTGTTTCTAAGATTATAGTTTAGTTTAAAACACCATAATGTAATATAATGTACATAGTGAAAAAGTACTTATTAATTGTTTTGGGTATTGCGCTATGTTTTATTATGGCGTTTGCTTTATACAGTATAGGTAAAAAAAATGGTGTTTCTTTTGGTACCAACAAAATAACCTCAGAACAAAGCCAAAAATCAGAGCAATATGATCTTTTATCTAAACGTATATTTATAGAGAACCCAAACGATATTAGAGTAAACTTTTCTGGCTTAAGAAACAAATTAAACAATTACTTTGCAAACAATAATCTAGCCGGCGGAAACCTGTATTTTGAATATCTACCTACGGGCACATCAGTTAGAATATCTGGTGACGAACACTTAGTAGCTGCCTCTTTAATGAAGGTACCTGTGGCAATGAATGCCTACAAGGCGGCCGAACTTGGCAAAATAGATCTGCAAAAAGTAGTAGCCTTACAGCCAGAGTGGTTAGACAAAGACTACGGCCAGCTATATAAAAAAGGTGCCGGCTACAAAATAAGCATAGAAGACGCCATAAATATAATGCTTAAAGATTCTGATAACACCGCCTTAAAGTTAGTAGGCGCCCAAACAGATGGCCTATTACCCAAAGAAGAATCTTCATTAAATTATGTAGATATAGACTTAACGGTTAACGATGACAGCTCTATTTCTTTAGATTCTAAAAATTATAGCTCTTTACTTAAATGTTTATACTTTGCTTGCTATAACAATCTTAGCGATTCGCAAACAATTCTAGATAGTTTAACTAATGCTTCTTTTAAATATAGGCTTATTGCCGGCGTAACAGATAAAAATATAAAAGTTGCTCATAAAATTGGTACAAATTCTAACAATAACCAAAGCGATTGTGGCATATTTTATGTTCCAAAGCGTAATTATGTAGTTTGTGCCATGATCCCTGGTAACGATTCTAAAGAAACAAATACTCATTTTGCTAATATTTCTAAAATTATATACGATTTTGTAAATCAATAAACATCTTCTTCTTTTCCATGGCCAAAGAAGCAAAGCCCTAAATTACATTTATTATTTAGAAAGCATTTTATACTTACTTTTGCCACCAAAAACATCTCCTTCTTTTCCATGGCCAAAGAAGCAAAGCCCCTAAGGGTGAAACAACTACCTTTACTACTTAGCTTGTTAAGCCAGACAAACGGCAAAAAGAACTCCCGTTGGTCGGTCTGGGCTTTATTATATTTAAGGAGGCCCAGACTGGTAGCCGCTACAAACCAAAACCTACATTTATGACTGCGCCTTGTCAGCTAGAATAGTAGTTTTCTTACGCACCTTATCGTATAGATAAGCTTTGTCAGAATAACTACTATTCTAACAAGACAAATTCATCACTCCTAAAAAGACAGTTTTTGATATGCAGTGGCTACTGCTTTTTGCAAATCAAGTTGTTTGTTTAACGCTAACTAATAAGGGTAGTTGTTAAATACCCTCAGACTCCCATAAAACACAGTGGAATTACATATTATTTATAAAGCTTGCGAGTATGTTATAAATTGGATATAATTGGATATATAAGAAGTAACCAATTATGCAAAGATTCAACCAACGAATAGAAAAACTTTCACCAATAACTCTCTCTCAATTGTCGCAGATTGATAGGCTCAATGGCCAATGGATTGGTGGTGCAAATTTAAGTCCGCAGGCCCTAGGTAGACTCAAGCGGTCTGTACTTGTTACATCTACTGGAGCATCAACTCGTATTGAAGGTGCCAAGCTATCTGATTCAGAGGTTGAAAAACTGATGCGCGGATTATCTATGCAAAAAGTAGCAGATCGCGATAATCAAGAAGTGCGCGGTTACTACGAACTACTAAAGGCAGTATTTGAATCATATAGAACGATACGTTTCTCAGAGAATATGATCAAACAGCTGCATGCTGATCTTTTAAAATACACAAGTAAAGACGAACGCCACCGCGGTGATTACAAGCATCTTGATAACCGAGTTGAAATGAAAGATGCCAATGGCAAGGTTCTAAGCGTACTTTTTGAAACTACGCCAGCCTATCTTACAGCCAAAGAAATGGGTGAGCTCATTTATTGGACAAAAGATTCATTGGAAAATAAAACTTATCATCCGTTAATAGTAATATCCAACTTTGTTGTTGAGTTTTTAAAAATACACCCTTTTTTGGATGGCAATGGCCGGTTGTCTCGTGTGTTGACTAACTTGTTAATGCTAAAAGCTGGCTATGAATACATGCCTTATGCCTCGCATGAAAAATTAATAGACGATAACAAAACTGAGTATTATGTTGCCCTGCGCCAAGCACAAACTACTTTTAAGACAAAGGGTGAAACCCTAGCACCATGGGTTACATTCTTTTTGCCTGTTCTACATGCCCAAGCCGAACAAGCGATAGAGCTATTGTCTGGTAAAAGGATAGATAATTTATTATCTCCCAACCAATTGGCTGTGTGGAACTTTATAAAATCTGCAGATAAAGATACTTCCGTAAAAGAGATTACAGACATCACTAAAGTTGCCAGACCAACAGTTAAGCAGTCTGTTGAACGCTTGCTAGATCTTAAAAAAATACAGCGTATAGGATTAGGTAGAGCCACCCGCTACCGAAAACTCTAAACCATATCAACCGATATAAAAAGATGCCTAGAACCAAAGCGCATAATAGAATTTAATAATCATAACTATAAAAATGATATATTGTTCTACTGCGCTTACCTAGCATCTTATTACCTTGTTAGTTTAGATATTGTAATAATTATCATATATTAATAAAAAAGCTGTTTAAGCTGTTACTGTTCTTAAAGTATTAAAAGTAACAGTGAGTTCTTTTTTAATATGTAATTATTACTAATAGATAAGAACTATGGTAATAAGCGCTAAAGAGTTTTGTTACTTTTGCAGCAAAATTAAGATAAGAATATGTAGCCATATATTGCTAGTGGGCTAATTTTGTATCCTAAAGTAGGCTTTGCGTAATTAAGGTAGTAGAGCAACTACTGAACTATAAAGTAATCAAATGTATAGGTTTGGCCGGCGGTTGGAGCTTGTGCCAACTTAATGCGGAACTTCCCTATATCTGCGTCTCTATAAAACTTAAGGTTAGCAGTTTGTTCGTTTCCGGCATTTAACACAACTCTAGGAGTTTTACTAAACGGTGAGTTAAAGGTAACTTCTACCAAATCACCCGGCAAAGTATTAGCTCCAGCAACAATTGTTATTGTACCGCTTGTATCGTTGCCATCTACAGTTGCAACAGGCGCAGGTATTTGTGCTATTGTATCTTCTGCGCCAGCTGCGGCACCCGCAACTATAGTTGGAGTATCGCCCGCTGTAATAATATGACCATTAATTGTAAGGTTTGCTACAGATATATCTTTTACTGTTAGATTACCACCTATATTTACATCGCCCGTTACAGTTAAGCTTGATAATGTTACTGGGCCAGTTACATTTAAGTTGCCAGCTACGTTAAGTGTACCTTGTATTGTGCCACCATTAGTAAGATCTAATACGTTATTTTGGGCTGGTTGAATACTATTTTCTAAAGCAGACAATCTGTTTTGTGCATCTACTATTTGAGTTTGTTGTTCTTTAATACCTTCTACAAACAAACCAGCCAAGTTGCCATAAGCAAGCATCATATTACCTGTTTGAGGGTCAATCGTAACTGCTTGGGGTAATACATTATATACATCTTGAGCTATTAAACCGGTTTGGTTATTACCCATGCCATTTATAAAGTCATAGGTTACTCCATTTAATTGAGTTATTTTATCTAATGCGCTAGATATAGTTTGAACATTTGTTTTAAGCCGTCCGTCAGATAATGCGGTATAAACACCGGTAGAACTTATATCTGCAATATAGTTAAAGGCACCGTTAACACCATTATAAAATCTAAATCCACCAGCACCGGTGCCCCTGTTGTTTATAAAGTCGGTTTCACCACTACCATTAGTAACATTCCATTCAATGTAAGCGCCCTGCAGACTTCTTGAAGCATTGCTTGTCTGTGCAGCTAACGTTGTTTGAGCTAACGCTCTACCAGAAGTATCAAGCTGAAATACTGGTAGGTTATTAACCCGCAAGTCAAATCGCGTGTTAGTTTGAGACCCAATAAAAGGAACGCCGCTTGTTGTGCCTGCCGTTAACCTACCTGTACCATCGCTAACTGTCAAATAAGCATCACCCGTTCTACCAAGTTGCAACAACTCGGGGGGGCTATATTGTGCTACGGGGTTTGGACCAATGCTTAGCATTGCAGTTGGGGCCGTATTACCTATGCCTATTCTAGAATTAGTAGTATCTACATTAAATACAGCACCTGCACTACTATTTTGTACTTGAAGGGCGGTTGTAGAATTTGTACTGTTTCTATAAACTGTTTGGCCTGTACTATTTACAGACAGAAGTGGCTGATTGGCAGTCGCACTAGCCACGTATAATGGATACTTATTTGTTCCACTAGTCATGTTATCTACATAAACACCATAAGCATTTGTTGGTGCAGTAGCACCAGCATTATCCGAAACTTTAATGGCGTAGCTATTAGTTACAGTAGAATTTAGAGTGTTTTGAGCCAAAAATGCAATAGCGTTTGTAACGCTACCTGCACCAGAATTTGTGATTACTTTACTGTTAGAGCCAATCAATCTACCAGTGCTTGTGTTACCTGCACCTTGCCAGTTTACCTGAGAGTAACTAGCAATGTAATCACCACTATAGGCTATTGTTGCTCCAGAGGTTGGCTGTGCAACAAAGCCATTGGCAAGAACACTGGCAGATGAATTAGAGGCTGGGTTAGTGTTTAGAACAAGGGCCGAACCAACTCCAAAACCTGTTGTTGCGGTATCTGTCATATTCACTTGCAAACCTTTAGCACCACCACTACTTGCAAGATCCATAGTTATTATTTTGCTACTAGTATCAACATTAAATATGTTTACGGAGGCAGAGTTTTGTATCTGAAAGGCGGTAGTAGAATTAGCAGTATTTTTAAACAGGGCAGAACCATTTACTGTAAGTGTGCTTGCTATCGTTGTAGCACCATTTAGGGTGTTAGTACCTGTACCAGTGCTAAAGGTTGTGGCACCTGTTTGGGCAATGTTACCACTA
>JAUPVN010000067.1 GCA_030917025.1 Patescibacteria group bacterium
AAGATTTTGTTCAAGAATATCGTAACCATATAGAACAAGCCAAAATAGAAGCTATGCATGATATGCATGTTGCATTAGCCCAGGGTGGGGAAATTTCTCCAGATTATTTTAAAAATAGAGTAGTTATAGTTGTTACAGATGGAGCAATGAGCTCAACTACGTTTGATGCAGTATACGATTTTTTAAAGCCAATAAAATATCAAAAATTAGTTATCGCAACGCCAGTAGCTACGGTAGATGCAATAGATAAAATGCATATTATGGCAGATGACCTTATAGTTTTATCTGCCAAAGCTAACCCTCTAGATGTTGACCATTATTATGACGACAATACCATGCCAGACAATAAGGGTACAATAGAACTATTAAATAACATCATTTTAGAGTGGAAAAGCGTAGAAGAAGCCTCTAAAAAAGTTTGATATAAAATATAATTATTTAGTAGAAACCTTAACTATATTGCTCATTACAGAAACCTTGCCAGAGCGATCAACAGCAATAACTCCGCAATTATATGTTGTTTTGGGTTTAGAGCCAGCAAATGTATATTTTAATACATTGCCAGCCAAATTGCCCACCTGCACGTAATTGCATACAACTTTATAATTAGCTATCCCAACGTTATCTGTAGATGCCAACCAATTTAAAACAACTTTATTGCTACTATTAACTGTTGCAGTAAGCTTGGCTGGTGCCAAAGGTGGCTTAAGATCAGTTTTTAATAATGCTTTAGATAAATCGGGTAATGGGCCAATATTACCATCGTACTCAAGGCCATTACTTACCTGTGCTGTTCCGGTGGTTTTAAAAGTAGATTTTACAAAATCATTTTTTGGTGCAACACTGTTCAATTTTTTATAAGAACTAACAAAAGATGCAACATTACCGGCTACAACCGCAGAAGCAGAAGAAGTACCAGCAAAATTATGTGTATATAACCTGTTTATACCACCTGCTGAATATAGGTTACCAACACCCGTGGTAACTACGCAATCTCCTAATCCTTGTAAATCTAATCTTTTACCAAAGTTAGAAAACCCTAGTTTAGATCTAGGGGGAACACCTGTATTTGTGCAAGAAGCACCGGCGCCAACCATTATTGCTCCAGAGTTTGGTTTATCAAAAGGAAAAACGCTCCCGTATAGTTCAAAGTTATCTAAATCTTCATTACCGTTTCCTGCCGCCTCTATTACATTTATATTTTTAGAGGTTGCATATTTTATTGCATCATAAGCATCTGGAATATACTCAACAGGAACAAGGCTACCTTCTACGGGTCCCCAAGTTTGTTGTTCTATTAATATTACATCTCCAGCCTTTAAATTTTTAGTTGCAAGTACAATTGCAGTACTTACGTTGTAATTATAAGACCCTTGTTTGTTGTGGGCGTTTATCATGCCAACACTAGCTTTTGGTACTATCCCCGTTACCCCAAATGCATTTTTGTCACCAACAAGTACTCCAAGTACGGCGGTACCATGGTTGGTAGCAGATGCAGATTGGTCATCAATTGGAGTACCATTGTTAATTCTAGCACCAGGTACTCTAGCTTTAGATAAATCTTCGTGATTACTGTTCCAGCCGTCTTCTATATCAATAATTTTAACGTTTTCTCCCAATGCGCCAGGCCAGGTTTCGGCAAAACTAGCATATGTTCCGCGTGGTGCAGGCAATCTTACCGTCTGTTTAGATTCAAAGTTTGGTGAAACAGGTAATGGGGCAGGTAAAGGAGAAGGGTATGCTTCTTCTATATCTGGTAACTGTTTAAGTTGCTTGCTAAAACCTAGTGTGTCTGTGCCTTCTGGCACTGTTATTTCATAATATTTGCTTAGCTCGGTTGCCTCTGGGTCTGTAGCTAAGCTTTGCGGAGTAACGCTACTAGTTTCTGGAGCAACTTCTGCAAATAGTGGCTTTATTTGTAACAAATTAACATTATTAATAGTGGAGCCAAAAACTTCTACAGATGGTTTGTTACTTTTGTTTAATAAAGTACTGCTATTAGGGTTTTTAAGCTTAACCCTAATAGATGAACTAGAATATTGCTTGTTAGTTTGTAAAGATTGCGATGTTTGAGCAAAAGAGCTAATGGGCAATAAAGTAGTAAAAAAGATAATTAATATTAATGATACTGCTATAGTAATTGATAAAGATTTATTTAAATTTAACATGTAAGCTCCTGCTAAAATAGGCGGATATTATATATAATATACCAGATTAAACTAAAATTGTCAAAATATATAAAATTATGTAAGTATTTGCTAAGACTAAACTAATATTGTAATGGCAAAAAAGTGAGCAGTGGCAGCCGCAACAACAAAAACATGCCATGCTACATGAATAAATGGTTTTTTAAAAGCCAACAAACTTGCTCCTATTGTGTATAGCACACCACCTAAAATAATTAAATAAAGCACAATATTAGGCAAACTAAGTAATTTTGGTATTAAAAATAGTGCTAACCAACCTAGCCCTATATACAAAGCCATACTATATTTAGCCATTTTAACTGGCATACTAGCCTTAAACACTACACCTGCTATTGCTAAAGCCCATATTAAA
>JAUPVN010000068.1 GCA_030917025.1 Patescibacteria group bacterium
TTGGGCTAGAGTTTCCAGAACATATATCTACTACTATTCCTTTTAGGTTAGGTGATGTGCTTGCCGTAGCAACATTAAACTTAATAGTATACTGCACAGAAGTAGCGCCAGTGGCAGAGTTAGTCATCTGTATAGAACGAGTTTGAACTTGCCCAGCATCTGCTTTAGCAGTAATAATATTCATTAAACTTAAAGATACAACACTTACAAACACCATAATAGCAAATAATAAATATTTTGTTTTTATGCCTGAAATGTTAGTCTTTAACATAATCCCTCTTCAGAAGTTATTTATATTTTATATACATATTTACAATAGCATAAACATTTTATTTACGCAAACATAATTTTAATTATATTTTAATATGTTGCCGTTGCTACTAACGATTGATCCATTGTGTATACACCAGATGGGGTTAAGTTAGATACATTCATAATGTATGTAATTGTATATTGGGTTACTCCACTACTCTTATTGCTAAAAGCAATGTTGTCGTTTTTATTATATTTATACATATTTGGTATATCGTATCCGGGGCTTACTTGCCCATAGCTAAAAGAAGCATCAGGGATCTGCACAGGATCGGCTCCTATAGTATTGGGGGCTGTATTGGCACGCAAATTCATACCAAATTGTTCCACACCAACAGTGGGTGAGGTTGGTGAATTTGGAGTAGCCATTGTATAAGAACTATTTTTTGGTGGGTCAGACACAGTTTGTACAACATAACCACTAGACAAATATGCTTTTACCGTAAACGTAGCACTACCACTTGATGTACTTGCCACGCTTTGTGTTCCCAAATCAACTGCAGTTTGGCTAACTGTAAATTCTAAAAATGGTACGTCTGTAGTTGTGTAACCACCATATATCTGATACAAACTACTGGCCGAATTACCAACCACGGTATCCCCAAGGCTAGCTCTTGCATTATAATTTGCAGAATTTGCATCCGTTACTCCACCAGACCCAAAATATACCTCTTCTACTCCATAAGAAGGCGAGGTATGCTTGGGCTGGGCTTGTGCATTAGATAATATGCCAACAAACAAAATAAACATTAACAAGCCAATAAATAACATGTACTTAACTAAGTTTGTTATATAATAAAAATTTTTATTATATTTATTGCGAGAGAACATATAATAATAGTAGCATTTATAAGCCGTCTATCAAACAAAACATTAGCGTTTCTAACAGATATATCGTATTATAGACTATAATGGATTTTTGCAATAATACTATTAAATATGGAAGATAAGCAACCGTCTCAACAACTAGAAGATTCTCTTTTAGATACCCCAGATACAGTGGTTTCCGCTAGTAATGGCAGCATTAAAGCTAGCGAATCTTTAGACGCTCCAAACACAAACAAAAATAGCCAAAATGGTTTATCAGACTCAGATAAAATACGTTTTGTACCAAAAATAAAATTAGTACAAAAATTTCAAAATAAAATTAAAAACGTTAATATTTATCTTTTATTGTTTATTGTAGTTTTAGCAATAGCCTCAACTGTTTTATATGTTAATTACCAAAATTCTAACAAAACTAAAGATTTAGCATCTATAAACGGGCAAGAACTAAGCCAAGAAGAACTACAAAAACTCAGTTCTACTGATCAACAAATTGGAGACGCCAAACAAACCCTAACAATATCTTCTAATGCAGTTTTTAATGGTAGAGTACTAGTAAGAGAAAACCTAGATGTAGCCGGAACAATTAGGGTGGGTGGGGCATTGAGTTTACCCGGAATAACTGTATCTGGTACAAGCTCATTCGAAAACGTACAAATTGCTAGCAATCTTGCAATTACCGGTAACACATCTATACAAGGTGCACTAACCGTTCAACAAAACCTAACCGTTGGTGGAAGTGGTAATTTTGCTGGGCAAATCACAGCACCCTCTATTAGTGTTGATAGATTGATATTAAATAGTGATTTACAAATAAATCGCCATATAGATGCCGGTGGGGGCACGCCAGCCGTTTCTAGAGGCGGTGGATTAGGGGGTTCGGGCACCGCAAGTTTAAGCGGAACAGATACTGCAGGTACAGTAAATATAAATTTTGGGCCAGGCTCTAGCCCTGGGCTACTAGCAAATATCGCTTTTTCAACACCGTTTAGCCAAACACCGCATGTAGTTATAACACCAGTTGGTGCCGCTTGTGCAAGTATAGATTACTATATTAATCGTTCTACAACAGGTTTTAGCATCAATGCGAATTCTCCAGGTAACCCAAGTAGTAGTTGCGCATTTGATTATATAGCTATAGATTAAATTAATTTTTTAAACATCTAAAAAAACAACTACATCATTTTTTTTAATTTGCATTATGCCCTTACTAATCTTTATTATTATGGGAACCTCTTTGTCTCCATCTTTTCTAATAGTAATATCACATGGGTTTAATAATGTTAAAAAATTATGATGATTAGCTAAAACATCAAAAGGCCCAGTGCTATTAACTGCAGAAACACTTTTTACCTCACCGTCAAAATATACATTAAACGGGGCATATATTTTTAAATGAAAAAGTTTTGTTTTACTATTACTTACTTCTTTAGATTGTTCTTGGTCATTATTAGAGCTATTTAACTGCATATTTACTTATTTATTATTTCTGAAATACCTACTAATGTATCTTTTCTAGTAAAATATTCACCTTCTAAACCGGTTAATTTTTCTGTAACAAACATATTTTGGGTAAAATACTGTATAAGTTTTATTGCTTTTGCATATTCTGCCCTATCTGCAGGAGAAAGTTCACTTTCACCAATAATAGCTATAATACCTTTTAGCTGTTCATATTTTTGTAAAACTGCCTGCACCTTAACGCTTAGTTCATAATGCTCTTCGCCTACAATATCTGGAGAAAGCAAGCTAGAGGTTGTTAAACTTAAATCTACGGCCGGTCTAATACCCTGCTCGGCTACCTTTCTGCTTAGTACTATAGTAGAATCTAGCTCATGAGAAATTGCTTGTACTGCAGGATCAGACAAATCATCGGCCGGAACATAAATTGTTTGCATACTGGTAATAGAACCATTTTCATTAGAGCTAAGCCTATCTTGCAAAATCTTAACATCAGAGAATAAAGTTGGTTGATACCCGCCCTCGCTTGGTATTTGATCCATAATAGTTGCTAACTCGTTTTTGGCTTGCACAAATCTATACATATTATCTGCAAAAAATAATATATCTTTTTTTTGCTCGTCTCTAAAATACTCTGCCATTGCAGCGGCCGCAATAGCAACTAAACTTCTTTGTGCAGGATTTTCGTTCATTTGGCCAAAAAGCATACATGCATTTTTTAATAAGTCATAATCAACTAAAGTTTCGTAAAGTTCGTGACCCTCTCTAACTCTCTCTCCAACACCAGCAAAAAAAGATAAGCCATTACCACTTCTTGCAATATTATGGATAAGCTCCATTGTAAGAACGGTTTTTCCTACACCAGCACCACCAATAACTCCAGTTTTTCTACCTTTTACAAACGGAGTAAAAAAATCAATCACCTTAATTCCGGTCTCTAATACCTCGGGTTTACTAACAGTAAATGAAGTACTCTTTTTTGCCAAAGTTAGTATATTACGTTTTGGTACATCATCACTTAGAGGTTCTTTACCATCTAGGGGTTCGCCCAATGCATTAAAAATACGCCCAATTACTTGATCGCCAACCGGTATTTCAATACCCTTACCCATAATATTTACTGGCATGGCTTTTTGAATATTTTTACTTGATCTTAAATTAATACAATTAGCAACAGTATCACTTACTAAAGACTCAACTAACAATAAACTTTTTTCTTTATTCTGAACTTCTAAAATCTCGCCTATTTCTGGCATATCTTGACTAAATTCAACCCTAATTACCAAGTCTTTTACAACAATTACTGTGCCTGTTTTCATACGTGCGAGGCCTTTCTCATCCCATTTATTACTTCTTTAAGCCTTTCATCTTTGATAGCTCTTTTTGCCCTGTTTTGCGTTAACGTAAGATCAGATAAAGTGTCTGCTGCCCTATCGTGTGAAATTGTCATTGCCTGAAATCTACTAGCATACTGTGCTAATTTAGATTCTAGAATAACTTGGCTAACTGCTATGTACATCATAGATCTTTCTAAGTGGTCTACTACGGCAAAAGCACTTGGCTCAAATATATAAGTTACTTCGTTAATAATCTCATCTGGTTTTTCTGCATCTTTACCCTGTTCTTCTACGGCGGCCTTAAGAGAGATTTGTTTTACATCTTGAACGGCTAAAGAAACATATGTCTCATAAAAAACTACAGTAGATGCGTACATTTGGATTTCTTTAATAATTGGAGTTACGTTAATATTTTGATCCTTAGAAGGTAACTTAAAATATTTTTTAAAAGCCACGCCTCTTTGAGACAATAAAATCGCTCCATGATGACCTATCACTATAATATCGTTTTTATCTTTATTATAAGATTTAAGCATCCAACCAATTAGTTTTTGGTCTATATAACCACTTAACCCTGCCTCTGCTGTAATAACAATATATAACTCTTTGTCTATTATTTTTTGTTGGTCTAACTCATGACGCCCAAAATTAAAAACCGAACCCACCCTAATTTGGCTATACATCTGCCATAGTCTATCAAAAAAAACCTCACTCTGTTGCACCTGATTTTTAATTTGCATTATCCTCATACTAGCTATACCCTCAAAAACGCTAGTTAAATCAAAAAGAGTTTTTGTGCTATCTATATCTATCTGTATATCTTGAGGACGTCTCATTTTTGCATCCTAATTAAACTTTGTTTTTTAAGCTCTGCCTTAACCTCATTATAGTTTGAATCATCATCTTTAATCTGCCAAGCCGCATCATTTGCATTAGATTTTAATATTGCTATATCAATTTTTTCACCCTCTTTTAAGTCTAGTACAATCTCAAACATTAATTGCTGTGCATACAAAGTAAATGTTTCAGTTGGGCTTTGCGTTAAAAGTAAAAATATTAGTTTACCTGTTTGAAGATCATTTTTTGCATCTAATGCAAGTTCAGAACCAAAATGAGAAAACTCTAAAGCTTGCCTATATAAACCAAGAGTTTTCATGACTCTGGCAGCAATACTATGCTGACGCTTATTGTGCCCTACCCCACCAACACGCGTTACACTTAGGCCGGTATTAAGTGCTGGCCTAACGCTGTCTCTAAAAATTGCCATATCAAGTATCCACTGGCCATCTGTAATAGACATTATGTTGGTTGGTAAATACGCAGTTATATCACCCCCAGCAGCGTGTACTATTGGTAGTGCTGTAAGTGTTTTCTGGTTCTTGGCAAGCCTACCAGCACGTTCTAACAAACTACTATGTGCATAAAACATATCACCAGGATAAGAATCTCGCCCCGGGCTTACTCCAGACAATAGGGCTAGCTCACGATGCGCCATTGCATGGCTAGTTAAATCATCATAAATAATTGTGGCATCTAAATCTTGATCTTGCCAAAAATATTCTGCCATAGCACAACCAACATAAGGGGCTAAATAACTTAAAACTAAAGATTCAAATAGTGTAGATACAATAACTATAGTATTTTTTAGGGCATTTTTAGCTTCTAATCTACTTAGCAATAAGTCAACATCGGCACGTCTTTTTGCAATCAAAACATAAATAGTTACAATATCTGTAGTATTTTGATGCAAGGCCAATTGCGTTACAAGGGTACTCTTACCAGATTTGCTATCTCCCAATAGGGCCATACGCTGGCCCTTTACAATAGGAAACAAACTATCAATAACGGTTACACCAGTTTCTAGCTGATCAGATAACTGTTTACGTTCAAATATAGGCGGTGCCTTACTAAATACAGCCCTTGTAGCACCAGCCGCTATTGGCCCTTTACCATCTAGGGGTTCTCCCATTACGTTTACAACTCGTCCTACATAATCTTTACCAACCTTACAAACAAGCTCATCGTGTTGCATAACTGCCGTAGAACCAACCAATAGTGGCTTATTCCCAAGATGCATAACCTCTACATAATCTTCGTAAATATAATTAACAAATCCCTTAGATCCATCGTCAAATAAAACTAAACTATGCTGATTAACAGGATGCATCCCCTTTAACTTAACTAAAAAACTATTAACGCTAATAACCTCACCAATAGGGTGGCCTTTTTTAACTAAAAAATCAAAATGCTTAGACGCCACTGTATAACACCTCTTGAAGTTTATTACTTTGTTCATAAAGATGTCGCCTTAAGCTAAAATCAAACTGCTTACTTGGTGTTCTAACAATTATTCCTGCTGCAATAGATGGCTGCAGACCAATTTGAACAACAATGTTTGGATCTACATTTTGTCTAAACCAAATAACTAGTTTATGAACGCAACTTAGGCTAGGCTCTACAGGAAAACTAATATGAATAACAACAAGTTTATCTTTAAAAACAGATAAGGCTTTTAGTAGTAAGTCGCAATCTGTTTTATTATTTAAATCTATTGAGTTCTGCGCGGCAAAATCTTTTAGTTGATCAGACACTGCGGTTGTCTCATTTTTATCTTTTCTAATTTTGTGTTGTATCTCTTGAGTGCAGTATAAGTCTAATTCTCTATACAAACGTGTTACGTCTGCTTTACTAGCAATAGAATCTGTTAATTTAAGTTCCATTTTTAATATCCTCTATAATTGCCTGCTTGTTTTCTTCTAGATATCCAAAAATATAATCAAGCTGAGATGTCATATCAATTTCGTTACCTATGGCCTCTAGTATGTAATGATTTACAATATCTGCCATGTTCTTTTCAAAATGGGCCAAAATACGAGCTTTTTCTTGAGCGGCTTCTTCGCTCATTTGTTTTTCTAGCAATATACGTTGTTGTTCTATAACTGTTTTTGTTTTATCTATACTTTCTAAAGCTAAATCTTTAGCTGTAGTAATAGATTCTTCGTACTTAGAAAACTCTTCTTGCAAAACGCGCATAATTTCTGTTTTCATGTATTCGTTCAGCTGAGAGGTAGTTAACCTTAAATCTTGTTGCAAAAACATGGCGTTTTCGCCAATAATTTTTTCAAAATGAAGTCTACCCCTGTTTCTTAGCTCTTCTCTAAATTCATCGTCAAATATTCTTTCTACACCTTCTTGTGCCACATCAGAAAGCTGAGTGTTAACAAGCGCTCCAGATTGATCAACTGGTTTTTTTGGCTTAGTTGAAAACCAAACAATAACAAGAGCAATAACAATAATTAGTCCAGCGGCCACTGCAGAAATTGCTATTATTAAACCATTATCCATATTTACCCACCTTTATAATGCTAAAGCTTTAATATTAAGTATACGCCAAAAAATCCAGATAATAAAATTAGCATCCCAACCAAAACAACTTGTAGTAAACCGCGCATAATTGCATTTTTGCCTAGCGGATTACGCCCTATAGACACCATACCCCCCCTAACAGCGCTATAAATAATGCTGCCAGCAATTGCAGAAGTTACTATAATAATAAATAAACTAATATAAACTTTGGTGGCATTAACTGGTTTGCCCGCAACAGTTTCTGCAGACTTTCTTAAGGCTTCTGGCAACGAAGTATTATTTTTCATTAAAGGATTTTTACCAACAGCAATATCTACAATAATCATACCTACACTTAATTGTTGTTCATTATCTGATGCATCATTAACAGTAATAACAGATTTTACGGTACTTTGGTTAGAGGCGTCAAATTCTTCTAGGGCTTTGCCAATCACGATATCATTATTTTTACCAGCATTCATACCAATGCCTTTTATGGCTGAAGGAGAGATATAATCGCCAATTTTTATTGGCCCATTTTGGCTACTAACTAAAACCGGAAAACGACCCCCACTAGCAACATAAACCTTTTCTTCATCGCTTCCTAACAACACAGCAGATTCATTGGCTCCTATTATAACGCCATGCAATTGATCTGCTTGGTCAGAATTAACTGGCTCTACCTTACGCGGATCATCATTTTTTAAGCCTACAAGCATACCCCTTTGCAGCAATTCGTCAGAGCTATAACCTTGCGTCACGGTTGGAGAGCTGGCAAAAATTGGTGCTGCATAAATAACAAGTACCACCAATAAAGCACTGCAAAATATATATGTTTTAAGATTTTTACGTTTTATCATACAAATATAATATTGTTTATTTATGTTAACAGTATAACGCTAATGATTATTACTTTACTAGCTGTAAAATAGTTTTACAAAGTAAAGTGCAGGAATCTTTAGTCGTACTTCGCCCTAAAGTTATACGTATAGTACTTTGAGCTTGTGTGTCACTTAGCCCAATTGCTTTTAAAACATGAGATGGCTCGTCGTTACTAGCACTACAAGCAGAACCAGTAGCGACAATAAAACCCTGTTCATCTAGTTGCATTAGTAAGCGTTCGTTATCTATGCCATTAACTGTAATATTTATGTTATTAGCTAGCCTTTTGCTACCTTTTGGCCCGTTTAACATAATTTTAGGCAATTTTAATAACTCATTTATTGCTTCGTCTCTTATTTTACCAAGACGCTTAACCTCGCTTTTGGCATTACTTTTAGCTTGTTCAAACGCCGTGGCAAAACCAATACACTGAGCAACGTTTTCTGTGCCACTACGCAAACTATATTCTTGGCCGCCACCATAAATTAGTGGTTGCAAATTTA
>JAUPVN010000069.1 GCA_030917025.1 Patescibacteria group bacterium
TATTCTAAAATACATAAATTAAGCAAAGATGATACTTTGGTAGCTATAAATTCTGGGGCGAATATGAGTTTTGAGCGACTACAGTATATTGCAGAAAGAACGTTACTAGGCAGTGGGCAAGAAGCTTTGTTTGAGGTGGAACTAAATGAAAAACCGGGGGCTTTAGATAGGTTTTGTAATGATGTAGTAGTAAACCATAGCATTACGCAGTTTGGCTATAGGTTAAAGCAAAGAGATCATGCAACAATTTTTGTTGGTGTTAGCGTAAAAGACAGTGCAGATAAATATAAATTTATTAATAAAATGCAAAAATATAATTATAAATATAAAGATGTTTCAGACGACGACATTGTAAAAGAGCATACTAGGCATATGATTGGAGACTCTGGCAGTCTTACAAAAGGTGAGTATATGTATAGAATATTGTTTCCGGAAAGGCCCCGAGCTTTTAGCGACTTTTTAACCGCTGTTAGTGGCAATTGGAACATTAGTTTGTTCCATTACCGCGGTCAAGGTGCAGACAGAGGTTCTGTTTTGATTGCGTTTGAAGCCAAAAATAAAAAACAGCTAGAATCAGCGCTAGACAAAACTGGTTACAGCTGGTCTTGTGTGTTAAATAAGTTAAGCGTATAATTATAAATATAAATAATAAAATAATACACAAATAATATGGGTGAAATACCTTATATCAATCCAGAAAACCCAAATTTAAAAGATTCTAGCCCTATTGCAGTTCGCCATAAAATATATGAAGAACTCGCAACGCTAGAAGATGTGCCTCAAAATGCTTATTTAAGGTTAGCTCTGCTTAGGCATTTATATTATACCGATAGTGTAACTGGGCTTCATAACGGTAGGGGTTTGATAGAAGACTTAGATCGCCTAAGGGCGCAAGAAGAATGTAAAAATTTTACTGTATTTAAAATAAATATTGGGGGTTTTAGTAATATTAATTCAGGGTTTTCTCATGAATTTGGTGATAAGTTTTTAAAAATTTTTGCAGAAGAATTGCAGGGTATTGCTTATAGAAGAGTTAATGTGGATGATTTTGGTTCTGATGACCGACGCGAACATTCTACAAGTGCATCAGATATAGTGGCACGTATACAAGGAGATGAATTTGCTTTAATTTTGCCAAATAGCATTACAGCAGAGAGGGCAAACAAAATAAGGCAAGATATTATTGGGGCATTCGATAAGGCTAAAAAAGAATTTGATAAACAACTTAATTACACAAAGAAACAAAGTCCTGAAGGTTCTAAAAAAGAAGAAGAAACCGTAACTAAACCTAAAGATATTTTAGCTTTAGTTACTATTAAAACTGCAGATGGTAGTTTTGAGAGCGCATCCGAAAAAAGTACAGAAGTATTATTAAGTGAGGTTGAAGATCCTGTTGTAGCAGACGCTAATTTTGATTTAAGAAAATTAGCAAGTGAAGTTAGAGATGCAGCCGTAAGAACTGTGCATGGTTTATTGAGAAAAGATAAACCTAGCAATCCCGAAAACCCTAATGTGGCTAAATTAGGCCAAGATATCGAAGAGTTAGAAGCTCAATTAAAAGATCTTATTGCCCAAGTTGATTTTGACCCTATGGGTGACTATAGCAAATTTGCCAAGGTTCCCTATGAAACACCAATTCAAATAGAGCAACTAAGTGAAAAATATGAAGAAGCAATAAATATTGACGAATTAACTGGTTTGCATAACAGGCATTGGTTAGAAGAACAAATTACAGGGCACCTTGAGAGTTTAGCTAAAGAAGAACAAGATAGCGATACCATGATGATATTAATGATCGACATGGGTCGCTTTTCTGAGGTTAATGAACTTAATAGTGATGAAAAAACTGCTGGTGACAGGGTTTTAAAGCGTTATGCGGAAATATTACAGACACTATCTCAAAAATATTCAAAAGATCATAATGGAAATATAGAAATTACTCCAGTTAGGACAGGTGGAGATGAACTACATCTTTTAATAAAAATACATAATAATCAAGGTAGTGATTTTACCCCAGATAAAATCTATGAGTTAAGTACTAGTATATTAAATGAAATAATTAAACCGGCAGAAGATTCTCTTAGGGTATACTTAAAAGATTCGCAGACTGTTTATCCGAATTTAACTACACATACTGGTGAGCTTACGGAAATTACATTAGCAGATATTAGTGGCGAAGATGAATTTGATATTGCAGAAAGATTAAGAGAGCTTACTAGTTTAGCAGAAGTATCAAAACCCGAACAAGGTAGGTTGGGAATAATTACAGAAGCTGTTGGTAAAATTGCATGTCTTGGTGCGCTAGTTGAGCAGCCTTCATATAACAAAATATTGGTCCCAAAAAAGATTATTAGTAAATTAGGAGGATTTGTTAGGCGTAGGATTATTGGGTAGGAACTGTTAGTAATTTGAAAACAACTATTGTAATGGTGCTATAATACATAAATATGCTAGAAAAACTTTCAAATGGTACATCAAAGTCTAAATTAAACTGGCTAAGAGCCTCTGTTCTTGGTGCTAATGATGGTATTGTATCTATTGCTGGGCTTGTTGTTGGTGTTGCTGGTGCTACCACAGATAAAACTGCCATAGCAGCTGCTGGGCTTGCTGGCGTTATAGCTGGGGCGTTATCTATGGCGGCAGGAGAATATATATCTGTAAGTACACAGCGCGATGCAGAAAAAGCTTTTATTGCCAAAGAAAAACAAGAACTAGCAGACAACCCTAAAGAAGAGCTGCAAGAGCTAGCTGATATGTACCAAAAAAGAGGCTTATCTAAAGAAACAGCCAAACAAGTTGCAGTTGAGTTTACTAAAAACGATGCCCTATCTGCTCATCTAGAAGCAGAATTTGGTTTAGATGAGCAAGATCTTACTAACCCATGGCACGCGGCTTATGCATCTGCAGGATCTTTTGTGGCTGGTAGTATTATACCTATGCTAGCCATACTTTTGCCACCCGCTGGTTATAGAGTACCAATAACTTTTATTGCAGTAGTTATAGCGCTTGGCTTAACTGGTTATTTAAGTGCAACAATAAGTAATGTTGCCCCAAGGCGCGCTGTTATTAGGGTAACAATAGGTGGATTTTTGGCAATGGCAATAACGTATGCAATTGGTGTAGCTTTTGGTGTTAGTGTTTCCTAGTCTATTATAACTATATAGTTTTGTTTTTTAATCTGAAAAAGATAATATTATATGTTTGCTTTATTGTGACAAAAATTACAGCCGCAGCTATGGCATATAGCCAGTCTATCATTCCTATTGCGCCAGTAGTAAAGAACGGTTGTAAAAATGGTATATAAATAATAAATATAATTAATAATAAAGATAAACCAAAAGCAAGCAGCAAATGAA
>JAUPVN010000070.1 GCA_030917025.1 Patescibacteria group bacterium
GGAGCTAAAGTTGCTCTATCTATTGTTATAGCAAGCGACATAGGCTTAGCTGTTGCTTATAATGACAACGTACTTAAGGCCTTTACTTTGCATTTAAAATCTAATGCAGCAAATAATTCAGTTATTTCTATTGGTAAAAATGCTTCTCGTTTTGTTGCAAGGCTCAAGGGTGTTGAAAGCTTAGGAGCATACGATTTAGATACAGAAGACCTAGACCAAGACATAGCTCAACCATTATTAAAAACTGTTTTACAGCAATTTAATGATGGCCGCGTTGCTCATGTGCATGTTATTTACACTAAATTTATATCTACCGTTAAACAAGATGTGGTTGTAGAACAAATGATACCTGTTATAAGAGACAAAAATGTTCCGTCTGGCCGAATTTTTGAGCCAAGTGCAGAAGTTGTTTTTGATAGCACCGTAAAGCGTCTTTTAGAGGCACAGGTTGTGCAATATTTGTTAGAATCACGCGCTAGTGAGCAAGCCTCTCGTATGCTTGCCATGAAAAGCGCAACTGATAACGCAACCGAACTGATAGAAGACCTAACATTAGTGTATAATAATGCTCGTCAGGCAAAAATAACGCAAGAGCTTGCGGAAATAAGTGCTGGTGCAGAGGCAATGTCATGATTATAGATAATATTATTGTAATAAGTAAATGGAGTAAATATGGCAGAACAAACTAAACAAGCTACTGGTAAGGTATTGCAAGTTGTGGGAGTAGTTTTAGATATAGCTTTTAAAAAAGAGGACTTACCTGCTCTTTATGATGCGCTAATAATTAAACACAAAACCGAAGATATCTATTTAGAGGTTGCACAGCATTTAAGTGAAACTAGTGTTAGAGCAGTAGCTTTAAATAGTACAGATGGTGTAAAAAGAGGTGACGTAGTTATAGGTACGGGTGCACCAATTACAATACCCGTAGGAGACGAAACACTTGGTAGAATGTTTAATGTTGTTGGCGATGCCATAGATAAAAAACCACAGCCAAAAACTAAAGTTACAGCCAGTATTCATAGAGAGCCCCCTACCCTTGCAGAACAAAGCGGTAAAGTAGAAATTTTAGAAACCGGTATTAAAGTTATTGATCTTATATGCCCAATGACAAAAGGTGGTAAAGTAGGTTTATTTGGTGGAGCCGGTGTAGGTAAAACTGTTCTTATAACAGAGCTTATTAACAATATTGCCAAGTACCATAGCGGAAACTCTGTTTTTGCCGGCGTTGGTGAACGTACTCGTGAGGGTAACGATTTGTATCATGAAATGGCTGACAGTGGTGTTCTAGATAAAACCAGCCTAGTTTTTGGCCAAATGAATGAACCACCCGGTGCCAGGTTACGTGTTGCGTTAACAGGTCTAACAATTGCCGAAGGTTTTAGAGACCAAGGTAAAGACGTTTTATTCTTTATAGATAATATATTTAGATTTACCCAGGCTGGTGCCGAGGTATCTGCTTTATTAGGAAGATTACCAAGTGCGGTTGGTTATCAGCCAAACTTGCAACAGGAGATGGGCGCGTTGCAAGAACGTATAACTAGTACTAAAAAAGGCTCTATTACGTCTGTGCAGGCTGTATACGTTCCTGCGGATGACCTTACCGACCCTGCCCCCGCAACTACATTTAGCCATTTAGATAGCACAATAGTTTTAAGCCGTGCGCTTACTGAGCTTGGTCTTTACCCTGCAGTAGACCCGCTAGATAGTAGTTCTACTATTCTAGACCCCGCAATTGTTGGAGAAGAGCATTATTCTACTGCCAGAGAAGTGCAAAGAATATTGCAGCGCTATAAAGATTTACTAGATATTATTGCTATTTTAGGAATGGAAGAATTATCAGAAGAAGATAAGCAAACGGTTGCTAGAGCACGCAGAATCCAACGATTCTTAACTCAACCGTTCCATGTAGCAGAGGTGTTCTTAAATAAGCCCGGTGCTTATGTTACGTTAGATGAGACAATTAAAGGATTTAAAGAAATTTTGGCAGGAAAACACGACGATAAAGCAGAAAGTGCTTTTTACCTTAAGGGGAGCATTAAGGACGTAAAATAATGCACGTAACGTTAGTATCTTTAAATGGCTTACAGTTTGATGATAACGCTTTAGAAGTTAGAGTAAAAACGCCAATTGGCCATATGGTTGTATTGCCTGGCCATGAGCCTATAACCGCCGTTACTTCTCCTGGGCCAGTAATAATTGTAGATTCAAAAAATCAAGAAGAAATTTTTGCTTCTTATGGAGGTATGTTTGAGGTTTCTGATGATGTCGTAAGAATACTAGTAGATGAACTAGACCACGTAGATTCACTTATAGAATCAGAAATACAAGATGCAATTAAACAAGCTAATTCTATGAAGGTTAAAGCTAAAGATCAACGCGAACTAGATGAAGCTCAGACCTTGATAGATAGACAACTAGTAAGGCTTGAGGTTGCTCGCATTCGAAGGCGCCCCAAAAGCTAAAATAATTTAGTATTAATTGTGTGATATTGGCTGTATTTGCTATA
>JAUPVN010000071.1 GCA_030917025.1 Patescibacteria group bacterium
AAGAAGATGCAGACAAAGCCAAAAAATCTTTAGAAGAAGCAGGCGCAACTGTAGAATTAGCTTAATATATTAGCTACATTAAAGCACTTTAAATTATTGTTTAAAGTGCTTTTTTAGATTAGAAAATATATTTTTATAATTGTATTTTATACTACGTTAATAATGTGCAATTACATCTGTTATATTATACATTTATCCACAGTACTCTAGGTATATAGTTGCAAAGTTTTTTATGTTGTGATATTTTATGCCTAAGGGTTAATAGGTGTAAAAAAGAAAAAGGAGAAGCTGCGATGTCCGATTTACCAGAGAAACAAGTTAAGAGATTAAAATCTCTTATTAGAGAGGCCGAAACTAATTTACAAGCTGCTCACGAATTACTCGTAAGCCTTGTTGGTGATGATCCAGATATGACATCTCATGCCAAAGAATCAATTGGTGGGCGCGTTCTAGAAGGCGTTTTTGACGGCCAAAACATGGTAGGATCAGATGGCAAAACTTATCCTGTACCAGCTAATTACGCCAGTAAATCAAAATTAGTACAAGGAGATATTTTAAAACTTACAATTGGAGATGATGGTGCATTTTTGTATAAACAAATAGGGCCAATACCACGTAAGCAAGTTGTTGGAGTTTTAGTGCAAAAAGAAGGCCACTATTTTGTTGAAGTTGGCGAAAGAAGCTACAGAGTATTACTTGCAAGCGTTACTTACTTTAAGGCAAAACCTGGGGATCAAATTAGCGTAAACGTACCAGAAGACGATGCGGACTCTGAATGGGCTGCTATAGAAGCTGCCTTGTAGCTCTAAAAATAATTTGCCAAAAATAAACCCTGCAAAAGTAGGGTTTTTTAATAAGTGTGGAGCAAAATAGCGTATAATATTAATAAAGGGGAATAACAAATAGTGTCACAAGCTTTATATAGAAAATACCGTTCAAAGTCTTTTAAAGAAATTGTTGGTCAAAAAAATACTGTTAAAGCTTTACAAACAGCTATTAAAACTGGTGCAATAAGCCATGCCTATTTGTTTTCTGGGCCTAGAGGGGTAGGCAAAACTAGCATTGCTAGAATATTAGCGTATGAAATAATTAAAACGCCATACCAAGATGATAATTTGCCCATAGATATTATAGAGATCGATGCCGCCAGCAACAGAGGCATTGACGAAATCCGAGATTTACGAGAGAAGGTACACATTGCCCCGGTTAGTGCTCCTTATAAGGTTTATATTATTGATGAAGTACATATGTTAACTACACATGCATTTAATGCTCTTTTAAAAACACTAGAAGAGCCTCCCAAGCATGTAGTATTTATTTTAGCCACAACAGAAAGTTATAAACTACCAGAAACAATTTTATCTAGAACCCAACGTTATAGTTTTAAATTGGCTTCTATGCCAGAAATTGTTGAGCATTTAGAGTATATTTCTAAACAAGAAAATGTAACTATAGATTCGGCTAGCCTAAATATTATTGCTAAACATAGCGGCGGTAGCATGAGAGATGCCCTAAGTGCCCTAGACCACATTAGGCACGTTGCTTCTGAAATTACAGAAGATAACGTAAGATCCGCTCTTGGTGTACCCCCTAATGAGCTTGTAGAATCAATTTATATCGCGTTGCAGCAAAACAACCCATCCAAAGTTCTAAAATCTCTAGAACAAGCTGAACAGTCTAATGCATCTGCTGTTGTTATTGCAAAAGAGCTTCAAAATTATGTTACAGACTTAATTAAACTAAATAATTTTAATCTTACACTAGAACAGATTACAACTTTACTTAAAGGCCTTATACAAGTAGATACAGCGCAAGACCCAAATAACCAGCTCTTTTTAGCTCTTTTAGCTGCTATAGATACATCATCTGTAGCTTTACCTAATAAAGTACATACTAGTACAAATAATCCTCCTAAAAAAGAAGAAAAAATAGTAAAGGAACCCGCCCAAAAAACTACAATAAAAGATAAAAAAATTGTTAAAGATACTAAAATAAACAATCTAGATACTGAACCAGATAATAATCAAAATAATCAGCAAATTAACTCTGAAGTATGGCAAAATACCTTAAATGCACTGCGCGAAACCCATAATACTTTATATAGCGTACTTAGAATGGCAAAGTTTTCTGCTCCAATAGATGGTGAAATTGTATTAACTTTTACTTTTGATTTTCATCAAAAAAGAGTAGATGACTCAAAAAATAAGCGGTTAATACAAGACACCCTTGCGAACATAGGCTACGCCGATATAGAAATAATTACTCAAATAGATAAAAAAAAGTCTACTAATTTAAAGATACCCTCTAGGGTAGATACCGATATCGAGCCTAAAGAGTTTGATAAAGAAGTTACTTCTGTACAAAATATTTTTGGCAGTGTACAGGTATTAGAGTAAAATATATAATACATGGCTAAAAAAGATAACGGAGCAACCCAACCAAGCAACCTAGAGGCAGAACGCTCTCTTATTGGTGCTTTGCTAATAGATAGCGACGCAATCGTTAGGGTTGCCGACAGCGTAAGATCAGAAGATTTTTACGACGAAAAACATCAAAAAATATACCAAGCTATAGAGAAATTATACGAAAAGCATAGCGCTATAGATGTGCTTACAGTTTCAGATAACTTAAGCTCTTCTGGATTTTTAGAAGTTATTGGTGGTTCGGCCTATTTAACAGAACTTACTAACTATGTGCCAACTTCTTCTCATATAGAAGAATACGCCAACATAGTTTCACAAAAAGGTATTAGACGCAGGTTAATTAGAGCTTCTAAGGCAATTACAGAATACGGCTATGACGAAGAAAAGCCCATACAAGATTTAATAGAATCGGCCGAAACTGAATTAATTAACCTTAGCCAGCAGCAACTAAAACAAGATATAGCATCCATAGAAGATATTCTAGCAGAAAGTTTTGAGCGACTAGACGATTTACATAAAGATAAAGGTAAAATTAGGGGAGTTGCAACAGGGCTAAAAGATTTAGATACAATCTTAGCAGGCCTACAAAAAAGTGATTTAATTATTATTGCCGCCCGCCCAAGTATGGGTAAAACGGCCCTTACATTAAATTTAGCTCATAATATTGCAACTAAATCACAGCAGCCTGTATTGGTCTTTAGTTTAGAAATGAGCAAAGAACAAATTGTAGACAGAATGCTATCTATGGAATCTGGGGTAGATGCTTGGAATATTCGTACAGGAAACTTAAACGACAGCGATTTTGAAAAAATTGGCCAAGCTATGGGCACGTTGTCTGAAGCTCCTATATTTATAGATGACACTCCTGCAATTACAGTTAGTGAGTTACGCACAAAAGCGCGAAGAGAACAGCATAAAAGACAAATTGGCGCAATAATGGTAGACTATTTGCAACTTATGAGCGGTGGTTCTAAATTTGGTGGTGATTTTAACAGAGTTCAAGAAATATCAGAGATTAGCAGAGGCCTTAAGGCTATAGCAAGAGAGCTTAATGTGCCGGTTGTAGCTTTAAGCCAATTAAGCCGATCTGTAGAATCTAGGAGCCCCCAGATACCCCAGCTTGCCGATTTAAGAGAGTCTGGCTCTATAGAGCAAGATGCAGACGTAGTAGCTTTTATATATAGAGAAGATTATTATAACCCAGATACAGATAGAAAAAACATTACAGATCTATTTATTAAAAAACATCGTAATGGCCCGGTAGGCCAAGTAGAGTTGTATTTTGATAGAGAGCGCCAAAGGTTTACAGATTTAGATAAGCGTCAATCTTCTGCGCATATACCATTTGAGGAATAGCATTATGAAATCTAAAAAAATAATTAAAAAATCTACACTATGGTTGTCATCACACTGGCAAAGTATATTAGCAACTGTGTTTATTGCCGGGTTAGCAATTACAACTTTAGGGCTACAAATTAGCAGCCTTTCTACTGGGCAAAGTACAATAGAATCAGCAACTTTAGCACAACTATCTAAGGCACCTACACCAACAGAAAGGATGGTAAACGCTCCGTATTCTATCCCAGCCTATTATTTAGGGCAATTTTTAAATGATCCACTATATGGAGCTAGAATAATATCAGTTTTATATGCATTATTAGCTACTATTGTTTTATACTTTTTAATTAAACGCTGGTTTACTTCTCAAATTGCAATTATTGCCAGCTTACTATTTATTACCAGTAGTTGGGTATTAGCTATCAGCCACCAAGCTGCTCCACTTATATTACTTGTTGTAGCACCACTTTTACTTATAGGCACATTAGCACGTTATGTAGCGAATAAAGATACAGAATATACTACATTTATATTGCTAATTATGAGTATGGCATTTTCTGCTTATGTTCCATATATGTTCTGGACAATTACCTCTATATTAGTTGTTCTAGTATTTATTTATAAACGTACATTTATTCCTTTTAATATTAAGGGAATAACTCTTGCTGTAGGGCTATTTGTTGTTCTTTTGGCCCCGTTAGCAGTTAGTCTATTTTATTACCCTGGGCAAATTAAAGATCTACTGGGTATTCCAATGAATATGCCTACAATAACAGAATATTTGACAAACTTTGTTCATCAATTTACATCATTGTTTTTGTTTATACAGCCATATCCAGAACTGTTTTTAGCTAAATTACCAATACTTGATATATTTTCTGCTGTAATGGTTGTTCTTGGAATTTACTATTTTATTAAACATATGCCAAAAAGAAGAGAACTATCGTTATTTATTGCAATTAGTGTGTTGTTGCTTGTAATACCGCTATCAGAAAATTATTTGTTAGCTATGACGGCTCTTATACCGTTTATTTATATATTAATACCTAGTGGAATATTTGAAATATTAAAACAATGGTACGAAATATTCCCACGTAATCCAGTTGCAAGAAACATGGCAGTAATAGCAATTGTAATTGTAGTAGGCCTTGCCACTTTTTATAATTTAGAAAGGTTTTATATTGCCTGGCCAAATACAGACGCAACAAATGCAGCATACATGGTACAATCTAATTAGGAAATAAAGGAGATAACAATGGGAAAAATAGATCAAGCAAAAGCATTATTACAAGCTAAAAAACTTCAAAAAGAATTACAGAAGCTAATTATAGTTGGAGAATCTGGGGATGGTGCTGTTAGAGTAGAAGTTAACGGAGAGCAAAAACTTAAAAAAGTACACATAGACCCAGACTACGTAGATGTTAATGATATTGGTCAACTTGAAAGATGGATAGAAGATGCGGTTAAATCTGCTATGCAAGAAAGCCAAAAAATTGCAGCCGAAAAGGTTCAACCGTTACTTGGCAACCTTGGTAGCCTGGGGCTTTAAATAATATATGGCAAGTGTTCTACCGAGTGCTCTTAACGATTTAATTGATAGTTTATCGGATCTTCCTGGAGTAGGGCATAAAACTGCCGAGAGATATGCATATTATTTGTTAAAACAAGATCCACACACAGCACAAAAAATATCTTCTAAGTTGGTATCTTTACATAAAGACATTGCAATTTGCCCAAAAACGTTTGCTTTAATTGATGCTAAAGATTCTATATCAAAGCTATATAGCGATACAGCGCGCGACAAGCAACTAGTGGCTGTCGTAGCAGAACCTTTTGATATTATAGCAATAGAGTCCACAAACTCATTTAAAGGCACTTACCACGTTTTAGGTGGCCTACTATCTCCACTAGACAACGTTGGCCCAGAGCAGTTGCACATAACCGAACTTATTAGCAGAATTAAAGAAGATGAAGTAAAAGAAA
>JAUPVN010000072.1 GCA_030917025.1 Patescibacteria group bacterium
GCGTTTAGTATTAGGCCGTATTCTGACCAATTGCGGCTACTGTATGCGCTTGGATCGCTAATATTAAATGTATCTAGGTCTACACATTCTGCATTTGGGAATAATTTTTGTAAGGCAAGCCCAAGTTGGCCATTTGCGCCGGTAATTAGCACTTTTTTATTGTTCATAATTATATCTCCATTGGTTTTACATCTTTTAGCATTGGGTGATTTTGGTCTCTGCTGTTTATTATGGATTTTTCTAACGGAATAGGCCAATTAATGCCAATTTTAGGATCTGACAAATTTACAAAACAATATTTACTATAGTTGTCTGCGCTCCAGTGAGCGCTTACACTGTAAAGATAGTATGTGTCTGGCTCTTGGGTTTGAAAAGAGTTGGCTACGCCCCTTGGTAAAAAAACTGCCGTATTGGGGGTGATTGTAAACGTTTCTACGTTACCAAAGCTACTGCCTTTTCGTAAGTCTACCCAAGCACCAAATACTTTGCCCTTTACTACGGTTATGTACTTTTCCCATGGCTCGGCATGAAAGCCACGCGTAACGCCCGCCTCTTTGTTGTAAGATAAACTATTTTGCACAACATTAAATGAATTTGGCATGCCGGCCTCTACAAGTTTGGCTTTTTGATATTTTTCTTGAAAAAAGCCTCGTTCATCGTTAACTTGCGATACATCAAAAAATAATAATCCTGGTATAGATGTTTTGTGGCCTACGTATTGGGTTGTTGCTAAATTTGCCATATACTTATTGGCCTTGTTCTTTATATTTAGCTTCTACCTGTTGTTTTTGGGGTTGCCACCACTGTGTATTGTTTTTGTACCACTGAATAGTGTTTTGCAGGCCTTGTTCAAAATTAGTATATTTAGGCTGCCAGCTAAGCTCTTTTTGTAATTTAGAACTATTAATTGCGTATCTTAAGTCGTGGCCTGGGCGATCGTTTACTTGCTCGTACCAGCTTGTGGGTTTGCCCATATCTTTAAGTATATATTCTAAAACTTGTTTATTATTTTGTTCACCGTTGGCGCCTATCATGTATGTTTGGCCAATTACACCCTTGTTTAATATTGCATGAACAGCGCTGTTGTGATCGTCTACGTGTATCCAATCTCGTACGTTTTGGCCACTGCCGTATAGTTTTGGTTTTTGGTCTACCAAAATATTGGTTATTTGGCGGGGTATAAACTTTTCTATGTGCTGATATGGGCCGTAGTTGTTGCTACAATTGCTTATTGTTGCCTGTAGGCCAAAACTGCGTACCCAAGCTCTTACTAGCATGTCGCTACCTGCTTTGGTGCTAGAATATGGGCTAGATGGGTTGTAGGGGGTTTGTTCTGTAAATTTGTTTGGATCTTCTAGTTCTAGGTCTCCGTAAACCTCGTCTGTGCTTATGTGGTGGTAGCGTTTGTTATGTTTACGAGAGGCCTCTATTAGGTTGTATGTGCCAATAATATTGGTGTTTACAAAAGGCCAGGGGTTTTGTAACGAATTATCGTTGTGAGATTCTGCTGCAAAATGCACAATAACATCGTTTTGAGATATTAATTGGTCTACTAATTTTGCATCTGTTATATCTCCGTGCACAAATGTAATATTGTCTTTTATTGTGTCTAGGTTATGTATATTGCCCGCATAGGTTAGGGCGTCTAGCACAGTTATTTGGTATTGAGGGTGTTCTTTTAGGGTTAAATGAACAAAGTTGGATCCTATAAAACCAGCTCCGCCCGTTACTAGCATTTTAATCATATATTTATTGTACTATGATTTTGCTATGAGTGGTATTATAGATAAATGATAACTGTAATTATTGCGGGCGGATCTGGCACTAGGCTGTGGCCCTTATCTACCCAAGATTACCCTAAACACTTGCTTAAACTTACAAATAGTAATAGTTTATTACAAAATACCGTAAGCCGTGTAGAGCGTTTAACCAAGAAAGATCATATTTTGGTTATAACAGAAGAAAGCCATGTTGAGCATGTTTATAAACAACTAGATAATATTGATAGAAAAAATATTTTGGTTGAACCGGGTAGAAGGGGCACGGCTAGTTGTGTATTAATGGGTTTAAGCCATATAAAAAAATCTGGGCTTCCCCAAGACGAGCCAATAATATTTTTGTGGGCTGACCATTTAATAAGAGATAATGAAGGATTCACGGCCAGTGCTTTAAGAGCGGGTGAATTAAGTAAGGGCGAGAATAAATTAGTTTTTATAGGCGTAAAACCAACCTATCCTGCAACAGGTTTTAATTATATCAAACAAGATGGCCCCGTTGATGGCTGGTTTCAGACTTTTCATTTAGAAAAATTTACTGAAAAGCCCGATAAAAAAACCGCAGAGAAGTATGTTACTAGTGGCAGATATTTATGGAATTCTGGTTATTTAGTGGGGTCTTTAAGTGTATTTGAAAACGAGATGAAAAGATCTTCTCCCGATTTGTACCAAGATTATCTAAAAGTTTGTGATGATAAAGATTTTATTAATACATATCTTGGTCTAAAAAGCTTAACTATAGATGAAGCTCTTTCTGAGAAAGTGAAAGATGGTCTTGTTATGCCTGTGACTTTTGATTGGATGGATGTTGGCAGTTTTAGTGATTTACACGCCGTGAGTACTACGGATGATTCTGGCAACCATGTTTGGGGTAATAATGTAGAATTAGACAGCACTACTAATAGCTATGTTAGAAATGAAGACACAGAACCTGTGGCTGTTATTGGTTTAGATAATATTGTAGTGGTTAATACATCTAATGGTGTTTTGGTTGTTAATAAGAATTATGCTCAAAATGTGGGTGAGGTAGCAAAAAAAGTTCAATTAAAGTAAAAGGAGGCTATTTATGGCTGATTTTCCGGCTCAAGTTTTTAAATCTTACGATATAAGAGGAAAAGTTGGTAGTGAACTTAATGAACAGTTGGTGCATGATATTGGCCGAGCTTTTGCTGATTTTTTGCCCACAGAAGGCCCAGTAGCCGTAGGCTACGATATGCGCCCCGACAGTAAGGCTTACGCCACAGCTATAATTGCCGGCTTAACAGAGCAAGGACGAGATGTTTGGGATCTTGGTATGATTGCAACCGATATGATTTACTTTGCGGTAGGTAGCAATAAATTAGCTGGTGGGGCTGTAGTCACAGCTAGCCACAACCCAGGTGAATTTAACGGAATTAAATTATGCAGAGAAGATGCAATACCAGTAGGCGAATTTAGTGGTTTGTTTGGTATTAGAGATGCCGTAAAAGCACAATCTTTTAAAAACGTATCAAATACCGGTACGGTAGCAAATAAAGATATAGTTGAGGGCTGGATTGGCCATGTTCTAAGTTTTATAGATACAGCTAAATTAAAGCCCCTAAATATTGCAGTAGATGCCGGCAATGGTATGGCAGGAGAAATTTTTGCCGAGCTAGAGCCTTATGTACCCTGGCGTGTTAAAGAAATGTATTTTGAGCCAGACGGGACTTTTCCTAACCACGAGGCTAACCCAATGAAATCTGAAACTTTAGTAGATATAATTAAAGAAATTAAACAGAATAATCTAGATGGCGGAATTGCATTTGATGGCGATGGTGATAGGGCCTTTTTACTAGACGAGACTGGCAAAGTTATACCCGGTAGTGCTATGTCTGCGCTACTAGCTGATTATTTTGCTGGCTTAAATCCTGGTGCAACCATTATTTACGATGTTAGAAGCAGCAAATATGTGGCTGAGGTTATTACAGCTGCTGGTGGCAAGCCTTTTAGGACAAAGGTTGGGCATAGCAATATAAAACAAGCTATGCGCGAGCATAATGCACCATACGGCGGAGAATCATCTGGACATTTTTATTTTAAAGAAAATTGGTTTGCAGATTCGGGTTTAATTGCGGCTGTTATTGGTTTGTATGTAGCAACCATTAATAATGTTAAATTATCTGATTTACGTAAAAAATATACCAAATATTTTGCTATAGAAGAAACTAATTTTGTGGTAGAAGATAAAGATGCAAAAATGGAAGAAATTGTTAATGCGTATCCGTTGGCTGTGTCTGTTGATAGGCTAGATGGAGTGACTTTAACTTTTAAAAACGGTTCATGGATGAATATAAGACCAAGTAATACAGAATCTTTGCTAAGGCTTAATGTAGAGGCCGAATCTGAACAAGAACTTGATGCACTTGTGAGTGGTGTATCTGAATATTTTACCAAGTAAATTCTTTAGTTTTTAAAAAACAACTTTAATTGAGCTAATAAAGCGATATTTAGTTATTGCTTTGGGGGTGTTTTTAAGGGCAAAAATACGTTAAAGGTGCTGCCTTTATTTTGCTCTGAAACAAACCAAATGTTACCGCCGCTATAATTTACAATACTTTGTAGTATATATAGCCCCAAGCCGGTACCGTCTGTGTCTATAGTTTTGGCGTTTTCTGCCCTAAACATTTTAGAGAATATGTGCTTTTGTTGGTTAACCGGTATACCGTAGCCGTTATCTTTAACAGATATTAACACTCCATCTTGCGGTATTTTATAGCCATCTACAACGTTTTTGCCTGAAACACTACTAACATCTAACCTAATTGTGCCCTTGCTTGGAGTGTATTTTACAGCGTTTGAAAGCAGGTTTTGATATATCATTTCTAGGTATTTTTGGTCGAACTCTATGCTTGGTAAGTCTTTTGTAAAAGTTACTACAAGGTTTTGCTGTTTTTCTTTTATTTTTGGTGTTAGTTCATTAATGATTTGTTTAGAAATTTGTTCTAGGTTAAGTACCTGCGTTTTTAAGACAAAAGTGCCAAGTTCTAGGCGTGATACATTTAATAGATCATCTACCAGTATAGACATTCTTTTGTTGGCTAGGTAGATTTCGTTTAAATATTGGGTTTGAGATTTGTTTAGTTTGCTTTTTTTATCGCTTAATAATATTTCTGTATACCAATTTATAGATGAAAGAGGTGTGCGCAGCTGGTGAGAAGCCAAAGATACAAATTCTGATTTGGCTTGATCTATTTCTTGTTCTTTAGATATATCTCTAAAAGAACCATACATAATTTCTGGCTGGCCATTTGGCAACCAAGACATTATTTTGCCGTGGTCTTGAACCCATATCCATGTACCATTTTTATGTTTAAGCCGGTATTTTGCTTTATAAAAGCTAGAGGTATCTTTTATATGATTATTTAATGCATCTTGGTATACGGGCAAGTCATCTGGGTGTATTAGTTGCTGAATTTTACTAGAATTTACGGGCCCTAGTTCTGCAAGTGTGTAGCCAATAATATTCGCCCAACGTTCATTTATGGTAACTTTATTTGTAATTATGTTTAATTCCCACGCCCCAAGATCTGTTCCTTGTATAATGTTTTCTATTTTTTGCTTAGATTTTTCTAATGACATTTCTGCCTCTACGATATCTGTAATGTTTTCTTCGCTTGCTAAGAAACCTATTATCTTTTTTTGTGAATTTTTAATTGGAGATATTCTGGCCTTAACATAATACACTTCACCCATTTTGTTTCTGTTGGCAAGTTGGGTATTAATTACATGGCCCTTTTGAGCGTTATCCCATAGGTTTTTGTAAAAATCGTAATCCATTAAACCACCCCAAAGGCGTGGAGATTGGCCAAGCATTTGGTTAATAGGATAGCCAGTGTTTTGAGCCGCAGCATTATTTGCAAATAAAACGGTGCCGTTAATATCTGTTATTACAATGTGGTTTGGGCTATCGCTAAAAGATTTAAGTAAAACGTCAAAAGCGCTAATGTTAGATTCTATTGTTTTTTTAGATGTTTGTGTTAATTTAGACATTGCAAAAAATATTAACAAAACAACTATAGAATATAGGCTAAATATAATTGGCGAAACAATAGTTTGGCCAAAAATAGTATTAGAATCATTATTTGCAAAAAGTAAAAAGCTAAAGGCAATTAATATGTATATTAAGCTATTAATTGTGGCTAGTTTTCTGCTAAAGAATAAATACATTAAAGCAACTGGTATTAATAACCAAGGCTCTGCAACCGTGTTGTTTACATCGTAATATTGGTAGGCTAGCATGGTAACCGCTAGAGCGTTAATAGAAATAAAAACAAGCGCATAGTATTTTTTAGATACTAAATGAGTAAACAGTATTATTAGCTGAAGTAATAAGTAAAAAATAAGTACCAAGTTGTAATTTGTAGTTAAACTTATGTTTAATACAAAATTTTCTATAAATAATACTAAAGAAACACCAAAAATACTAAGTATTAAAAAGTATTTAAAATATTGCATTTTAACTTTATCAAAAAAGTTAGCGCTAAATTGATCTATAGATATTTGCTTACTTTGCTTATTAAATTTTGATAAGTAGTTTGTTAAGTTAAGTATCTGTTTTTTGTCTGTATTGTTAGGATAAAATTGTTCAAAAACAAAGTTTTTGGAGCTGTAGCCAGTATCTAACAGAATATTATTTGCGTTTTGTACATAATTTTTTGGTCCGCTAATAAGAATTTTACTGTTTATATTTTTTGGTATGTGGCTACTTTTTAATTGTTCGTGGTATACACTTACGGTAATATTTTTATTGTTTTGCTCTAGTTGCTTTAGCTCTTTAACGTAAAGAGTTTCTTTGTACCTTAGGTTGTAAATTATATAATAATGTTTGTTGGGGTCTGAGTTTTCTTTTAAGATACTTAAAAAGGGCGCTATACCAACCCCCCCCCCCGCTAACATTATTATATTGTTATCTGTAAAATTAGATGTTACAAAAGTTGTGCCAAGAGGGCCATAAATTTTTACTTTGTCTCCGGCTTTAAGGCCCAGAAGTATATGTTTATAATGACTTTTAGATTTTCTGAGTAGTATAGATATGCTTGTATTGTTTTTGGGGTTACTAATAATAGAAAAAGCTCTCCTATCTATTTCTGGAGAGCTTTTTAACTGATTTAATGCTAACCATATGTATTGACCTGCCTTAAACTGCATAGGAGCATTAAGGCCAAATTCTATTTCGTAAGCATCATCACCTAAAGAAGTGATATTTTTAAGAGTTGCAGTAAACTCTGTGTTTTTGGATTTATCAGCACAGCTGTTATATTTTTTTGGTTCCAAACGATGCTCTTTTGCTTTTTGATTAGTATTTTATTATGGTAAGTATATTTTTTAAATTATTATCTAGTTACGGTAATTGTTTCGCCGTTTTCTGCATCTGGGGCTGCTACGGTTATTCTATTATTGGCACTTCTAGAAATTGTATAACCTGCGCCATTAGCAGATGAACCTGTTGGATCTACTGGTATGGATGTTAAGTAGGTTTCATTTGTTGTAAGAACGCTAAGATCTACTAAGCCTGTGCATGTGGCACCAGTTTTACATATTTCTCCTGGGGTGCCTGCTGTAAGTGCAGAAACGCTAGCAGGTAATGTTCCGTTATTATCTATAGAATATTGATAAACCGCATTTAGAATTGTTGTAACATCGCTTGAGCGTTGTGCATTTTTACTTTCTGATAGCTGCTTACTTGGGTTAATGGCAAAAATAACTATTCCTGCCAAAATTGCAATTATAGCAATTACTAGTAGTATTTCTATTAGCGTAAAGCCAGAATTCTTTTTAGTTAATTTTTTTATAATCATTTTGTCTCCTATTTTATATAATGGTTATGCTTATAGATTACTCTAAAATATACATAATATGCAAATTAAAAACTATTTACTTGCTGCCAATTGGTTATAAGTATTTGGGGGCTAAGCTGACCAATGTTTATTTGGAGTCTTTTTGTGGTATTGTTTACGGTTGCCCAAACTTGGACTGTTCTTGTTTGCCCAGAGTTATCTACTATAGTATATGAGCAGTTTTGGCCATTGATAGTTGTATTAAAATTTCCGGTTAGGGCATTGTTAGCTTTAATTTCTGCTAAAGACGTTTCTGCACAGCTATCTACCAGGGCCTTAGCCTTAGCAGAATCACTAAAATTGCCACTAATTTGCAGGCTTTCTGTACCTTTTAAAATAAGTGAGCTAGCTACCGATGCACTAACTGCTGCAATTATTAAGACCGTTATTAAAAGTACTGCTCCTTGTTGTTTCATAATCTTAAGCTACTCCCACCGTAAAATGTTTTAGAATAATTATAAGATTGCTTGTTTGAACTATTAATGTAATTTAAGGTAAAAGAATAAGAAATATTGCCAGTTGTGTTTGGCCGGCTTAGGTTTGCAAATTCTAAGTTATTTATTTGTATTTTATTATTGTGCATTGGTTGTGGTGAATTTGCCCCCCGAGTTAAATATAGGGTATTTGAGCTTACATTATAAATTGTGGGGTTTAGCGTAGGGTTTATATTTTGTAAGCTTAGGCTGGGCCCAACGTTACCCTGTGTTGGTGAATTGATTGCAGAAGATGATTGGATGCTTTTGTTGATGTTGTCTATAATTATTTCGCCCTGCTGGTTAACTTCGTTAATAACTTGGTTTTTTATTTGAGATTGAGTTACAAAATAAAATAAACCTATGGCAGAAGCCAAAATAAAGGGTACTATGGCAATGTATAGTAAAGTTTCTATGAGTGTAAAGCCTTTGTTGTTCATAATTTATTGTGGTTTTAATATTAACATTTCTTGCGTGGTGGGATCTCCAACTATAACGGCTCTGTTTAAGCTACTAGAGTAGGCCACTCCAGCGTAGGTATTTGCGGTAGGAGTGTTGTATGTGCCAAAAATAACCGGTGCAGAAGTGTTGGATATGTTAATTGTTTGAAATTCTGCCACATTACCGCTATTTGCTAAAAATAATACATCGGGGCTTTGAGCAATGTTTAAAGCTATATCATTTATGATTCCACCATTGCCAATAGACACATTACCTAGTGCAGATGGAGATAGGGGGTTAGTTATGTCATATATGTAAAGTAAGTTAGATTGCCCAATAAATAAATTATTGTTGTTATGAGATATTGTTAGGGCGTTATTGGTGCCCGGTAAATTAATGCTACTTGCAAGCGTTGGTGCCGCTGGGTTGCTAACATTAACTATTTTAACCTCTTGAGTGTCTGAGGAAGAAGATACATAGGCATAATTGGGTATAACGGTTACCTCATAGGCTAAGCCGGTTAAATTGGTTGGCCCAAGATTTACTATACCAGAAAGCGTTGGTGCCGCTGGATTGGTAATGTTTATAACCGCTAATTGGCTGGTAGAAGCACTTATGGCAAGATAGACATAATTGCCTAATTTATATACGCCTCTGGCATCGTTATTACCACTGTTATTAAAGCTCCCCGTAAGCGTTGATGCCGCTGGGTTAGTTATGTTAATAATTTGTAATTCTTGCGTGTTAGAGCTAGAAGCTACGTATGCATATGAGCCGTCTATAAAAATGTTAGTTGGGTTGCCATTTAAAGATAAAGTCTGGACTAAGGTTGGGCTAGCAGGATTAGTAATATTATAAACTAAGAAGTTTTGGGAGCCCCTGTTAATTACTACAAATGCGTAGTTACCGCTTATTTGGACCTTTAACCCGGCTTTTATATTTGGAAAATCAACGGCTGAGTCTAGCCCTGGGTTACTCCAAGATAAATTAACTACTATATTAATATCGCGCCAGTTTGTTAGCCGCCCAACTAAATTAAACACACCCGTGCGTTGAAGATTTTGTTGCCAGTTAACGCTTATATTAACTTCTTTTGTTGTAGGGTTTACGGTACTTAATGTTACCGTTCTGGTAAAATTATTTTGCACGTCTGGAGTGTTGGGCACTAGCTGCCATTGGCCACTATTTTGCTGTAGGCCATATGCGCCATCTGCTAAGCTGCTAAAAGCCTGATAATTACTATCTTTAATATTTTTTACTGCTTCTAGACCTTGTTCTGCAATTTGGGTAGCCTGAGTTCTTTTGGCGCTAATGATTGAACTTTCTGTACCGTAAAAAATAGCCCCTACAATGCCAGATATCACAATTATTAGTAAGCTAGAAGCCAACAAAACTTCTATTAAAGTAAAGCCGCTACTGTTTGAAGATTTAGTTTTCATTAGTAGTTTATTACTCCGTTGCTACTTATATTTATAGTAAGATTTTGGCCAGATACATTAGATAATGTTACAGAACCAGGCACAACGGGCAAGCCAGTAACTTTTGCAAAAGAAAAATCGCTTAAGCCACTATAGGTTATATTTGGGGATATTTTAGATATTTGATCGTAAGATTGATCTCTGCTATTAAAATTATTACCTTTAAACAAAATTATTTGTGATTGTTCTATTTTTACGCTCCAGGCGTCATCCTGGCTAGATAAGCGTGCTTTAATTTGTGCGTTTCTGGCATCGTTTACAAATGTAGAAACAGCAATATTTAGATCGTTTTTTGTTTGTGTGCTGCTATAAACAGATATAGATAAACCACTAAGCAAGGCAATTAAACTAATAACAAGCATTAACTCTATTAAAGTAAAGCCTTTATTGTTTTTTACGCATACCATTTATATATCGTTAAGATTACTTATAAGAGAATATATAGGTAAAATTATTGCTAACGCCAATACAACAACAATTAGCCAAACGCTAATTAGTAGTATGGGCTCTAAAATTACCGAAAGATTTTTAGAGGTTGTGTCTACCTTTTCTTCGTATACTTTAGAGATTTGCAAAAATGATTTAGATAAATAGCCAGACTTTTCGCCCGTTGTGATTAAAGATCTTACTGTATTGGGCAATAATTTAGTTTTTTTATTTTTGGTGGATAGTAGAGTTTTAAAGCTTTCGCCCTGGGTTATTCCGTTTTCTAGGTATGAATACAGCTTTTTAAAAGCTCTATCGTTGGTTGATTCTTGCAAAGAGATAAAAACCATTTCTATTGGTAGGCCGGCTTCTAGTAGAGTTCCGGCAATGTAACCCATTCGGGAAATTTCTATTTCTTTAACTAGTTTGTTAATGCCCGGGGCTTTTCTTATTATTTTAAAAACAAAATCACGAAATATTTTAACCCAAACTATTAAAATAAAAAATAGTAATGACATAACTAGGGTGAATATAAGTATTGTATATTTGTTATCTTGAATAAAATCTCCTAAGCTAATTAGGATTCTTGTTGGTAGGGGCAATTCTACGTTCATACCGCTAAATATAGTAGTTAGTCTTGGTAATATAAACCAAGCAATAGTTAAGCCAACAACAATAGCAAGACCAAGTACCAAACTTGGGTAAAGCATGGCAGACTGTATGTGCGATTTAAACAGGCGATTTTTTTGGAGTTGTTTAGCCGCTAGATCTAGGTTTTCGCTTAATCTGCCGCTGTCTTCTCCACTTTTAATTAGTATTACCGTTGATACACTGTAAATACCACTTTTATCTATTGCTTTCCAAAACGGTATGCCCTCTGATATTTGATTAATAATTTTTAAAATTGCTTTTTTAAGTTTTGGTGATTTTATATCATCTACAAAAGAAGATAGGGCAGAATTTAAAGACGCCCCTGAGTCTACAAGCATGGCTAAATTTTCTAGTAATGTTTCGGCCTCTTTACCAAACCCAAATTTTTTTTTGCCAATGATTTTGTCTTTGTTATTCATTTAGGTTTTACTATTAAATATAGTTGGTACGGGTGATACTCTTAGTAGTTCTTCTATTGTAGTATAGCCTTGGCTAACTTTTTGGATACCGTCTTCAAAGAGGGTTTTACTGTTGGTTTTGTAGGCTACTTCCCATATTTCGTTTTTGGATGGTTTTTTAAGAATAAGTTCTTTTAGTTCGTCATTTAATACAATAAATTCGTAAATTCCTATTCTGCCCTTATAGCCGGTATTATTGCATATTTTGCAACCCTTACCTTTGTAGATATTAGTTTTTGATTTGCTTAATAAGTTTTTAAGCAGGGTGGCAGATTGTTTGTCTAGATTATGATCTGCAGAAAGTGATTCTATGTTTAAGTCTGTGCTTATTCTGCAAGATTGGCATAATTTTCTAAGTAAGCGCTGCGCAACAACAAGTTCTAGTGTAGATGCTAATAAAAATGGCTCTGTACCAAGTTCTAACAAGCGTGGGATTGCGGTTGCGGCATCGTTTGAGTGAAAAGTTGTTAGCATTAAATGGCCCGTTAAAGCTGCATTAACAGAAATTTCTGCTGTTGCTAGATCTCTTATTTCTCCTACTAAAATTACGTCTGGGTCTTGTCTTACAATAGACCTTAAGCCCTCACTAAAAGTAAAATTTGTTTGTGGGTCTACCTGCATTTGGGCAATACCCGGAATAACGTATTCTACTGGGTCTTCTATGGTGGTAATATTTATACCTCTGTTTTTAATAAATTTTATTAAAGAATACAGAGTTGTAGTTTTACCAGAGCCCGTAGGCCCTGTTACTACTATCATTCCAAAAGGTTTTTTACCTGCAGTTTCTATAATTTGTTTGTGTTCTTGGCTTAGGCCTAAATCGTTTAGGGTAAATTCTGCATTATGTGATGTTAGTAACCGTATTACGATTTTTTCGCCGCTTACTGTTGGTGCAATTGAAATACGCATATCTATTGAGCCAGTGGATTCGTGATCAAAATGTACAGAACCGTCTTGCACGGTGTTGTGTTCGTCTATTCTAAGACTAGCCATAACTTTTATTCTGTTGATTACATTTTGGTAAAGATTAGTATCTATGTTTCCGGCATCTTGTAGTACACCATCTACGCGGATTCTAATTGTTACACTATTTGGCTCTGGTTCAAAGTGAACATCAGATGCACGCATTGCAGCAGCATCAATTATTATGGCTTCTATAATATCTGGGGCTACTTTAGAGCCAGATTTAATAATTTCGTTAAATCGTGTATCTAATGATTCTCTATAATCTATAAGGGCTTCGTCTATTTCGGCCGGCAACGCGTAACGGAGCTCTATTTTACGATTGTTAAATATGGTTTTTAAACTGTCTTTTAAGTCTGGGTTATTTGGTTTATCTGTAGCAATTATAACCTTGCCCTTTTCTATTTGGTAAACAACTACTCTGTATTTTTGGGCAAATTCTTTTGGGACTAAGCTAATTTCTTGGGGGGTTGGTTGATGAGCATTAAAATCAGCAATAGCAAGATTGTATTTTTCTGCTACAGCCATAGCAATAATATCTTCGCTAATTAGGTTATTTTCTTTTAAATAGTCTGTTATATTAGTACGAGCTTTGCTACTTTCTTGCCACGCCTTAACTGCCTCATCTTTGCTAAGGTAGTTTTCGTTTACGAGTAGTTCTAGTAGTTCTTTTTCTTCTTGCATTTACCCACCGTTCTTTTTGTATAATTTTATTGTATATAAGGATATAGTTTAGAGCAACAGTATAATAGCTAAATTAAATATACGTTTGAATTTTTAAGATTAGTTCTGCTAAAGATGTGTCTGATTTAATAAAAAAGTCTTTAACCCCAAAGTTGGTTGTTTTTATTTTATCTTCTTCTTGTGAAAGGTTGCTCATAACAATAACAGGTGTTTTATTTTTAGATATTTTCATATTTTGTAAAACGTTAAAACCATCTGATACGGGCATAATTAAGTCTAATAATAAAAGATCATATTTATTATTTTTTAAGTATTGTATGGCCTGATCGCCATCGTTTGCAACCGTAACTACGTATCCAGCATTAGAGAGCTTAAGCTCCATGGCATGTGCTAGGGGTTTTTCGTCTTCTGCTATTAATATTTTTTTGCTAGGTTTCACATTAGCTACAATTATAAACCTATTTATCCAATATTAATAGCAAGGTATCTTACAGCATGAATGAAATAAATAAAAAGCATATTTTGATGGGTTGTTATTTGTTTGACGCTTACAGTTAAACAAGGTTACTATTACAATAGGTAAATAATGAATACATCTAAACATCTTGGTTGCAGCTACTGGTTTGAACTGTACTTGATGCAGGACATTTATAGCCAAGCAGACTGGCAAAAGACTATACTTTCTGTATCGCAATATATTGGTTTTATGCGTAATTGGCAGTTGATTATGCGTGTAGAAAACAGCACTGTTAGGTATTTTGTTGGCGCAAATAGTGATTTAGGTATGCTGTCTAACAATTTACAAGGAGTGGTTTTAAGACCAATTGCCGCCAATATAGTATCGCCCCCTAAAAATCCTAAACATGAAGGTTTAATAAGGTTGGTTACCGGTGGTAGTGCGCTAGATTTAAGAGAAAAATACATTGTAAAACGTGGTAAAGAGCTTGATTGGATAGTATTTTCTATTAGAACTATTAATGTAGAAAAAGCTTACTGCAAAGCATCTTTTTATTTTAAGCTTGCCAACAACAGCTATAGCATGGCAAAAAAATTATTAATCGTTCCGCCAAGTATGTTATTAAAGGTTGATTTTGTACAAAATACTAAGTACTTACGTAAAAAACAACCAAAATACTTAGATATTCAAAAATCTCTACATATTATGCGTAGCGATGAGGTTGGCGCACTATTTGAGGTTGACACATTCCCGTATTTACCAAAAAATTATTATTTGCCCCTAGAAAGTTATGATTTTGATAAACACTCATTTATTATTGGCGCTAGTGGTAGCGGAAAGTCTAAATTAATTGACTTATTTATTAACCAGTTATTGTCTGATAGTATGAACCGGCAATCTTACAGGGTAATTGTAATTGATCCACACGCTTCTTTAGAAGATGATTTAGATAGTATACAGGGCAGTAACGTTATTAGATTTAAGGGCAGCGATGATGGCGCAGAACTGTTTGCTGGGGCTGGTACGGATATCTCTGCCGCAACCGAACTTACGGGCACGTTATTTAAATCTTTAATGGCAGATCAGTTTAACCCCAAGTTAGAGCGCGTCATGCGCTTTAGCCTGTTTGTTTTAATGACGGCTCAAGTAATGTCTTTAGATAATTTAAAACGTTTTGTAACAGATATAGAATATCGTAATGCTTTATTAGACCATGTTAAGGGCTTTGTACCTGATAATATTGTTAATTTTTTTGGATCAGATTTTAACGAGCTTAGAACAAAACATTATACAGAGGCAATATCGCCAATAGTTGCATTGGTAGAAGAAATGCAAATGCAGCCATCTTTGGGTGAACAAAACGATAACGCTGCTTCTTTGCAGCGCCTTATTAGTGATTCGCCACTAACCGTTTTTTCTTTAAATAAAGTTAGTATGGGCGAAAAGGTAGTAAAAACTGTTGCTGGTTTGCTAATTCAGCAAATATTTTTGCTGGCACAGGCGCATAGCTTTAACCAAAAAGTTATTTTAATAGTAGATGAAGTATCTGTTGTGCAAAATCCTGCTTTAGCGCAAATATTAGCAGAGGCACGTAAATATAATTTATATGTATTCTTAACTCAGCAGTATTTTGGCCAGATAGAAAAGGGCTTGCAAGACGCAATTTTTACTAATGTTTCTAATTATTATGCCTTTAGGGTATCAGAAGAAGACGCAAGGGCACTTGAGGGTAATTTAACTATAGAGTTACCCAAAGAAACTTTGTTAGAGGGTAAAGAAATTGGTAATAAAGAACAAGAAATTAGAGTGAGGATATTAACATCGCTTAATAGCCGAGAGTGTTTATTACGTTTAAGTAAAGATGGCCAAATTTTGCCATGCGTTAAGGCCCGCACCATGGATTTTACGGCCCCCAAAAGAATGCAAAATGACGATTTGCGTAAGGCTGCAATGGAAGATTTGCCCCAAAAATTTAAAGAAAAAGTGCAAACTCAACATTCTTTAAATATGGTAGAAGATGTAAATAGTAAGCTTGAAAAGTTTGCGGGGGAATCTGGGCAAAAAACCGCTAATAATGTAGAACGGCCTGCGTTAAAGCCTAAAGCTCAAGAAATATCTCCAGAAAAGTTTACCCAGCTTGGGCATGTTGCTGCTCCTGCGTACTTAACTAAACCTGTTACGTCTTTTGATTCTGCAAAAATGGATTTAGTATCATTAAATTCAATTGGTCCTAGTAGTTTTAATAATGGCACAAATGTAATAGCAACACAAAACACTTCTGTTTTAAACAGTAATGGTAGCCAAAAAGCCCCAACCCTAGAAGAATTTTTATCGCAGCAATCAACAAATTTTAATATTAATGAAAGGGAAATCTAACATGGATGATAAACAAGCAAAAAATATATTAGATAAAGTTGTGGGCGCAGTATTTGGGTTTCAGAATCCGTTTAGTTTAGACCAAGCTATGCAAAAGTTTGCCTTTGATTATAAATTGCCTCAGCAAGTCTTTGATTCTGTTACCAGTGAGCCAACTTGGGCAACATCTACTAACCCAACAAGTTTTATGAAATTAGAGAATTTACGCAAACGCAGTGAACAGACGGACTGGATGGAGCCCCAGGAGCCCCTAAACAGTATAGAAGATATTATTACAGCTTGGTCTAAAACTCGTTACATGACAACGGAAAGGCAAATTGACTCTATAAACGTGGGGCAAAGTGATACTGTTTATGGATGTGAAAATGTTTATAGAAGTTGTGATGTTACTAATTGTAAAAATATTATTTTTTGCGCTACCGTAAAAGACAGCGAATATATTGTGGCGGGTACCAGGTCTCAAACTTCTAGTTTTTGCATAAGGTTAGAAGATAGTCAGTTATGTTCTAATAGTTTTAATGTAAATTGGTCTGCTAAGGTTACTAATTGTTATTTCATTCAGGATTGTTATGACATTAGTGATTGTATGTTTTGCTCGCATATTTCTGGTAAGCGCTTTTGCATTGCCAATATGCAGTTTTCTGAAGAAGAGTATAAGCGTCTTAAAGAACTTGTTATTCGTTGGGTTTTAACTTCTTAGAGTTTTTGACTGTTTTTTTAATTTTGGTTTTAAATTCTTTAACCGCAAATTTTTGAGAGCTTTTACTAATTGCGGTATGATCCCACTTTTTTGCTAGGCATTTTTGGATAGCTTGTTCTAGCTCTAGTGTGCTTTGATTTTGGTAAAATACTCCGTTTCTGTTGGTAATATAATCTTTGGCGCCGCCTTTTTGTAATGCCACAACTGGCGTGCCAGCCGCTAGCGCTTCTACTGGGGCAACTCCAAAATCTTCAAAGCTGGCAAAAACAAATGCTTTGGCGCCTGAAACGCGTTTAGCAACTTCTTCATCTGAGGCGTTTGTAATAAACTGTACCGTAAGCCCAGCTTTAATTTGTAATTTTGCAAGTTCTGGGCCCTTGCCAATTATTGTTAATGGGTAATGGTTATTATTACAAACTTCTACTATAGAGTCTACGTGTTTCATGGGGACTAATCTGCCCACGGTAATTACCCCTTTTCTGTTTTTATTGGCTGTATTTTTTTGTGTAAAAAGTGTGGTATTAACAGGCGGAAAAATAACTTGCGCATCTTTATTATAATACTGTTTTATATCTGCCTGGATGTGAGTTGAATTAGCTATAAAAATATCTACTTTTTGCGCGGCTTTATAATCTAGCCTTCTTAGGGGGCCGGCAAAAATTAATAAACCCAAGCGTGCAATTGGGTTAAATATACCAAAACCGGGCCTTTTCATATATTTTTTGTAATGGCGCCATAAAAAATGCACAGGTGTGTGGCAATAGCATATTAAAGTTGCGTTTCCTTTTTTTACCGCCTTGGCTTGGCCATTTCCTGCACTGGCAATTATTACATCGTATTTTTTTAACCTTAATGACCTAAACCACCAGTACTGTAAAAGTGGTAAATATTTACGAAACTTACCAAGGTGCTGTAAATAGCCCGTAACAACCTTATTATCTAATTTATTGCGCCATTCTTTTGTACAATAGCTGGTATATATTGGGGCATCTGGGTATAGCTGGTGTAATGCTTGCACCACTCTTTCGGCCCCGCCCCCAACAAGCCAGTCGTGTACTATGGCTACCTTTTGGCTAGATACTTGGTTATTTAGTGGCTTGGGTTTACTCATTATTTATTCTTAATATTTATTTAGCACCACGCCCGCTAAGTACTTCTATAATGGTATAAAAAAGTATTTTAATATCTAGCCAAAAACTCCAATTTTGCACGTAGTATAAATCTAGCGCACGTCGTTCGTTATAGCCAATATCTTTACGACCAGATGTTTGTGCAAGCCCAGTAATACCAGATTTAACGCTTAAAATAAGATTTTTGTAGGCATAGTTATTTAGTTCTTTAGGGACAAGAGCGCGTGGCCCAACAAGGCTAATGTCTCCCTTTAAAACATTAAATAGTTGTGGAAGTTCGTCTAGGCTGGTGCGGCGTAAAAATAGACCTACTTTGGTAATACGAGGATCGTTTGCTAAATAGTCGCCATTGTCTCTGTATTTATTTATTAGATTAGGTTTGCCCATTTTAGTAAAGGCTTGTTCTGGGTCTAGGCCATTGTATGTTAAATTATGGGTTCTAAATTTATATATTTTTATTGTGGTATCAAATCTGCTTAAACGGCTTTGTTTAAAAAATATTGGCCCACCATCTGATAGTTTTACTGTTAGAGCAATAATAATATATATAGGAGACAAAATAATTATGCTAAAAATACTTGTTATGGCGTCGAATATGCGTTTTATAACTCGCCCCCAACCAATTAGGGCAGTTTGGTGCACCGTAACAACGGGTAGCCCCTGGAACAGTTCTACATCTATTTTGTTGTTAAGCATGCCTGCCTGAGAGGGTATAAACTTGTATGCTATATGATGAGATTGTGCAAAGGCTAAAATTTCGTTTGCTTCTTTGCTGGTGTCTCCTATACCAGTTACAACAATTGTATATATATTTTGGTTTAGGGCTTCATCCATGGCTTGCCTGTAGTCTGAAAATACTTTAAACGGTTTTTTATCTAAAATAGTATCTTTTGTTGCTACTAAGGTTACTTTATAGCCTGTTTTAGAGGGATATCTCATAGAAGATATTAAATTATGTAAAGAGTCACCACTCCCTATAATCATAATATTATTTATGCCAAAACCTGTACGCCACATCCACATACGTGTTGCTCGTAGTATTGTTCTTTCTAGTACAAGTAGCAAAAACCCTATTACTAGCCCGTATATTACAATAAGTCTGGCCGGAAAAACCGGAGTATCAACTATAAAATCATATGTTATTACTGTCATTATTCCTAAAATACTGCCAACAACCAGCATACTAAGCTCTCTCCACCTATATTCGTAAACGGTGCGCCTATACAGGCCCAAGAATGCAAATATTAGTATCCAAACAGGTATAATCATTATCCAGGTTTTTAGATATTGGTCAGAATCTATGGGGTTAATTAGGCTACGTTCATCTAGGGTAACGCGCAAAACATAGGCAACCACAAAAGCTGCAAGTAGTGCACAAAAATCGCCAATAATTAAGCCGATTGCGTATATAAAAGAGGTATTATTTTTCATGATAGTTTAAATTACCTTCTTATACAGTATGTTTTAATTCTGTCTTAGATACAAGGGGTGTTATACCTAAAGATATCCCCAGCCAAAGCCAAATGTACATAACGTTAATGTAACTCCCAAAAAATATATATTGTATAAAGAATGCTAACAGTAGCCCAAAGAGAGAAATTGAGAGTGCTTTTTTGTCATTAAGCAGTTTCTTGAAACAAATTATAAATAATGTCACAAAAAGTAGTAAACCAATTATCCCAAGTTCTGAAAGTAATAATATATAGTATATATAAACCGTTAATGTGCTTGGGGCCGAGGCATCTATATTCTTTACTACAAAGGGTCCTAAGTTACCAACGCCTACTCCAAAAATTGTTGTTAATGGTGAATATCTCCAAGCCTTAATGGCTAGCGACGCAGCTGATGTACGTTCTGTGTTAGATGCTTCTATAAGCCCGGGGCTAACAAATACTGTTTCTTGGTTTTGGGTTATTGGCTGAATTGGCGTTAATTTATTTGGTAAATCTACTACGCCTAAAGAAACATGCTCTGCAATACTATCTATAGTTTTGTAAGTAATATCTGGGGTAGATGAATTTTTTATGCTTGCACCCGCAATTAGTATAAAAATTGCCACAGCAAATCCAACCACAATGGCTAAGATAATTTTAGTAATTAAACTAATGTTAACCAGTTTATTTTTAATAAGTAATAAAAATGTAACTATTAAACTAATTGCAATTGCATAATAAGCACCCCTAGAAAATGTTAGCCCAAGGGTTAAACTTAAGCTAGTTAAGCTAATCCATGCTAAAATTGATGTTTTTTTGACTAAGCTATAAATTGCAATAAATATAAAAGGTATTAAAGAGTTTGCAAAAAATTGTGGTTCTGCCGCAAGACCACTAATGCGGGCAAACCCAAAAACATTAGCATTACAACCAGTACATAGTAAGGCTAAGTTTGTGTTAAAAAAAGTACCAATAATAAATTGTGCTATACCAATAATTGCATATAAAATACCAAAAAATAGAACGGCTTTTACGATAGTATTTATATTATTTTTTGTTATATTTTGTGCCACATACCACCACGCACAAAATACTAGCACTATTAAAAGCCATACAGAAAATGCTAATAATGCACTGCGGGCAGGGTAGTTAGACCAAGCTATGCTAGCGCCCACCAAAATTGCAAATAGTAATAAAAGTGTAGTTACCCACTTGTTTTTATTATTAAATAGCAAAGATTTTTGTTTAATTAAAGCCGGCAAACAAAGCAAGACAAATAGTAATACCAGTATTTGGTATAAGCCTATTCTAAATGAAGGAAAATTTGCTATGGGTAAAGCAAAAGATGGATATTTTGAAAGAGGTGCGCCAACAATTAAAGCAATAAATAGTATAAAACGACTATTTGCTATTATGTTATTGTTCATTGTTTGTATTATAACGTGATTGGGTATGATAAACTACTAATAAGAACATTTTACAAACACAATATGAAAAAGCAAACAAAATTTAAAAAACTTTTGGTGCAAATTGCAAAGTACGCCGTTAGTGGCGGTGCTTGGTTTTGGAGTGGTTATATTTTGATAGTTATTTTAGATAATTATGTTGGTTTGTTTTGGGCAAATGCTATTGGTAATGCTGTTGGCATTACAATAAACTACATTTTAAACAGATTTTGGGTATTTAATGGCCATAAAAATGACAAAAAAGGCCGCAAAACTACATGGCGTTACATTATTTATACAATTATAAATTCTTTTTTATTAAACTATTTAATTTTATATGCTTTAAAAAATATTGGCATACAACCAGAGATAGGCCAATTTATAGCAGCGGCATTTTTTACTGTTTGGAACTTTATTTGGTACAAAATATGGGTATTCAAAGATGTAGATTATTCTAAAGGAGGCAAATAATATGGCAAACGTTGTACGACCAACAAAAAAGCAAAGAGAGCTATTGGTATTTATTGCAGATTTTATTGCCGAACATGGCTATAGCCCTAGTTACCGAGAGGTTATGAACGGCTGTAATTATAATTCTGTTGCTACTGTAGCTTTGCATATTCGCAGTTTAATTGCTCGCGGGCATTTAGCAAAAAGAGGCCGATCTGCTAGGTCATTAGAAGTGATTGATTTGCCGCCAGACCCAGGAATAGACATTGATGTTTCCGATGTAACAGAAAGCCAAGAAAAGTGGCTAGTTCAGCTAGTTGGTAAGCGTTTTATAGAAGCAGAGGCGCAAGACACTCTAACCCAAAGGGGCTTAGATGAACTATATGTTTTAGTTGGGGCGCTACGCGTTTTAGAGCTAAACGAGGCAGCTAATGCATATATACCACGCCTAGGAGATTTAAAAAGCAAAGTAAGATAGCTTAATTTATTAGGCTATGAGTTGCGGCAGTGCTACCACGAGCCTCTATATTTGCCTGTAATGAATTAAGTTGTTGGTCTGGGCGATCTATATCTTTTAAAACAAGTTCTTTGTCTAGCTTTGGTATTACAATATGAACATCCCCAAAACCGTAACGCTTGCCAAGATAGTCTTGTGTCATGCGCACAGATATAATAGATTCGTATCGGTAAACTGTTTTTGATCCACCTAGTTTTCCGGCTTTTTCATAAATAATAATTGATTCTGGGGTAATTTCGTAACGTACGCGGTCCCAGCGTATTTTTGAACGTATGGCTGTGTAGCCCCATCCAAAAAATAAAATAAGCCATGTTCCGGCAATTAAAAACCAGCCCTGATTTTTTGTCCAGCTAAACATTATTGAAATAACAATTGTAGCTGCTAGGCCAAGTATTAATGCAATAACCCCGGTACTGATTATTTTTGATTCTAAACCCGATCTGCTACGGTGGAGTAATTTTGCTTCCATTTAAGAGTCTTTTTTATAACTATTTTAGATTGCTTGGGGGCACCGTAGGCCGTTGTCCAAGAATCGAGTGTGGTCTTTTTGGTGGTCTTGATCTGAACAATTAGACCAATTATAAATAAAATAACAAGTGCAATTAACCAAAAAGTGTTATTTTCTATAGTTTGAACATTTGTAATGTAGTCTAGACTAGTTCGTTCTATCTTGCCAAAGGCTAGTAGCAAACCCTTAATTATAGCTAGGCCGCCAGCAAAAGATGTTAGTGCAATTAATAAGTATTTTGCAGCGTTAAAACCTATTGTAGCTATTGCAAATACTATACCAAGAGTAATGCCTACTAAAGCAGATATAAATCCTTTATCTATGCCAATTAGGCTTAGTAAACCAGTACCAACCCAGTAGCCTAGGCTTGCGCCCAATAATACAACCGCCAAACTGTAAAAAAAGTATGCGCATAAAGCAAATACAAGGCCTACAATTAAACCAACTACAATACCCATAGTTGTGCCTATAAAAGCTGTATTAAAGGCATCTGCTGCTCCAGCTGCACCAATGGTAAACCCTGCAAAAAAGCCCCAAAGTGGTAATAAAATTCTTGCAAGTATATAGCCGCTAAATAGCATTAGCGCACCAATCCCTATTGATATTATTCCAAGCACTATATCCATTTTAATCTCCCTATTATAGGTATTATTGTACCTTAAATAATGTATTTTTTAACATAATTAATATTTAGGTTTGACCTAACAGAGTAAACTATTTTATACTAACACAGTTATAGCATGCGCTATATGTACCTTTTATTTAAATTCTCCTGGGTAATACCAGGATATTCGGGAGTAGCTCAATGGTGGAGCAAGAAGCTGTTAACTTCGAGGTTGCCGGTTCGAGTCCGGCCTCCCGAGCCAGACCCAGCAGAGAAATAGGTAGACCAGGTTCCTAGACCTGTCCCTAACTTCTCTCCTTGGTCAGACAGAATGCTAATTTACAGTTCGTAAGTTACAAATGTTGGAACCGTCAGAAATGGCGGTTTTTTCATTTCACCCCTGTAACTTGGTTCGAACCCAGCCCCTCCCGTCTTGAAGGAGCAAGCACCCCAAAAGCTGACCCGTTCCCTAGACCTGTCCCTTTACAAAGTACCCCCTAGGGGTATACACTTTAGATATGAGAGAAGATATTAAAAAGCGCGCCAGTCACCGTACCAAAATTATTGAAGGCCAGATAAAAGGCTTACAAAAGATGATAGACAATGAGCAATATTGCATGGACATTCTCACTCAGAGTTTAGCAATCCAAAAGTCTCTAGCCTCACTGAATAAACTGATAGTAGAAAACCATATAACTACACATATTACTGACATGCTTAGCTCTAGTGATGAAAAAGAACAGACCAAAGCCCTTGAAGAACTACTGAACTTATACGAGCTCAACAACGTCAGGAGTAAGTAATGGATCATTCCATGCACGAAGGTCATCATGAATCTCATGACCACGATAAGCACGCGGGTCATAATCCAGATATGTTTAAGAAAAAATTTTGGCTAAGCTTTGCCTTAACAATCCCTGTACTTATTTTCTCTGAAACAATTCAGGAACTTTTTAATTACACAGCACCTACGTTTCCAGTAAGCGAATGGATTCCAGCTATTTTGGGCACAATCATCTTTTTCTACGGCGGACTCGTATTCCTAAAGAGCGCAAAAGCTGAGCTATCTACTAGACAGCCCGGCATGATGACCCTTATCTCGTTAGCCATTACTGTCGCATTCGGCTATAGCATTGCGGTGTCGTTTGGGCTACAAGGCATGGATTTCTGGTGGGAACTAGCAACGTTAGTAACCATCATGCTCTTGGGGCACTGGTTAGAGATGGCTTCAGTGCAAAATGCACAAGGTGCATTAAAAGAACTGGCAAAACTATTGCCTGATGAAGCTGAACTAATGACAAAAAATGGTACTAAAATAGTCACAGTCGCAAGTTTGAAAGTCGGCGATCTTGTATTGGTTCGCCCTGGCTCGACTATTCCTACAGACGGCATCGTTATTAAAGGTGAGTCCAAGGTCAATGAATCAATGCTTACGGGTGAATCGAAACCTGTTAGCAAGCTTATGAAATCACTCGTTATTGGTGGTGCAATAAATGGAAGTGGTGCCCTCACTATTAAAGTCACAAAAGTTGGAGAAGATACTGCGCTCGCTGGAATTATGAAATTGGTTGCTGATGCACAGAACAGTAAGTCAAAAACACAGATTGTGGCTGACCGTGCAGCATTCTACTTAACATTTATTGCACTAGGCGCAGCGATACTTACTGCAATCGGCTGGACATTCTTCAGCGACCAGTCTGCTTCATTTATTCTTGAAAGAGTAGTAACCGTTCTTGTTATAGCTTGTCCACACGCACTCGGCCTTGCAGTGCCTCTTGTTACAGCTATCTCAACTACTCTCGCCGCAAAGAATGGTCTGCTCGTTCGTGAGCGTATGGCGCTCGAATCAGCAAGAAACATTGACGTCGTATTATTCGATAAGACAGGAACACTGACCAAGGGTGAACAAGGAGTCGTCGATATCATTACTGATGGCGCAAAAGTTAACGATGTACTCGCTTTGGCCGCTTCAGTTGAACTTGAATCGGAGCATCCTATCGCAAAAGCAATTGTAACTTTTGCGAAAGGTAAAAAGCTGCAACTTAGCACCGCAAAAAAGTTTTCGGCAATGTCTGGTCGTGGTGCCAGAGCTACAGTCGGAGCCGATTTAGTGCACGTAGGTGGCCCAAGACTAATCGAGGAACTATCGCTGAAGTTAACTTCTAGCCTATTGAATGCTGCAACCAGTGCGAGTAATGATGGCAAGACAGTGGTTTATATCATCAAATCAAAAAAGGTTATCGGAGCAATTATGCTAGCCGATGTAATTCGACCAGAATCGAAAGAAGCTGTCAAAACATTGCAAAAAGCTGGAAAGCGAGTAGCTATGCTAACTGGTGACGCCAAGGGTGTTGCCGCATGGGTATCGAAAGAACTTGGAATTACAGAGTTCTTTGCTGAAGTTTTGCCTGAGCATAAAGCAGATGTTGTTAAAAAGCTTCAAGCCGATGGTAGCAAAGTTGCTATGGTCGGTGATGGGGTAAACGACGCCCCCGCACTCACACAAGCAGACGTAGGCATAGCTATTGGGGCTGGTACAGACGTCGCCATTGAATCTGCTGGAATTGTACTGGCTAGCAGTGATCCACGTGGTGTTGCAAAAATTGTCATCCTCTCAAAAGCTACTTACAGAAAAATGATTCAGAATTTGGCTTGGGCAACGGGCTACAACGCCATTGCTATACCACTAGCTGCAGGTGTGACGGCTGGATTAGGTTTTGTACTTTCTCCAGCTATAGGTGCAGTGCTCATGTCGCTTTCTACTATCATAGTAGCAGTTAACGCTCAATTCTTAAGGAAGTTGGATTTAGGGTAAAATATAGGTATGAAGAAGCTAATAACTGGCATCATTACAGTCTTTACAGTCCTACTGTTCAACACGTTTGGCTCGGCTCTACATGCATCAGCAATGCCAATGGCATCTCACGAAATGGGTAGCATGAACCATGAAACTAGCAGTTCGACGTCCTGTGCAACACTATGTCGTACGGCTGTTATAAATAAAGAAGATATTCTCAATTTAGAAAATGATGAAGAGAACGATGAGCCAACAATACCGTTTTACGCTCAGGGTGAAGTTTTTAAGTTCAGCGAGATTCATGTAAATCAAAGGATCTATGCTGATTCTGTTAAGCCACCCCCAAAGATACCGATATATATTCTGTACAGTGTATTTAGAGTCTAGGATTTGTTTGTTAGTTCAAGCAATATCTTTAATTTAACGTGGAGAATATATGAAGAAGAAAACCAATAAGAACAACATCGTTATAGTGGCAACTGTCGCAATCGTGGCTATTGCAGGAGTCAGTGTCTACGCAATTAGTAACAATGACGATGGGATGATGGGCAACAACAATATGATGGGTGAAAACTCGTCACAGCAAGTAAGTTCAAGCAGTCTAGTAGACAAAAACTCGGCTGATTACAAAATGTACAGCGAACTTACTGGTGACGACTATGACCGTATGTTTATCGCCAATATGATTGAGCACCACAAGGGTGCGGTTGATATGGCAAAGTTAGCAAAGACTAACGCAAAGCACCAAGAACTAAAAGACATGGCTGATGATATAATTTCAGCTCAAACCAAAGAAATTACCGATATGGAAAGCTGGCAAACAGCTTGGAGTTACCCATCAAGTAGCGGAGAAATGATGATGGATCATTCAGCTATGGGAATGATGGCAGATATGGGACAAATGACTGAAGAGCTAAAAGGACTTACCGGCGATGCGTTTGATAAAGCTTTCCTAGCTTCAATGATAGAACACCACCAATCAGCAATAAATATGTCATATCCTGGTCAGACAAACGCAAAGCATGACGAAGTAAAAACATTAACAAAAGCTATTGTAGCTGCTCAGAGTAGTGAAATTGCACAGATGAAACAATGGCAAAAAGACTGGGGCTACGCAAACTAGAACACAGATTCTATAAGTGTATATATCATAGAAATATTAAATATTAATAAACACTCGGAGAATATATGAAAACCCCAGAACTTAGAAGGCCAAATAAAGCCGTAATAGGCATTACGGGCATATTGATTGGTATGTTGGTAATATTGGGCATAAGATTTGTGTCTTATGAACCACCAAAAGATGTACACTATCATGCCAACTTTGCTGTCTATGTTGATGGCAAGCAAGAGCAGTTTAGTAACCCATTACTTTACGAAGAAATTTCTGAATGTAGCATAAGTACTGAAGAGAAACCAGGTGAACGTGCACATTTACATGAAAATATTAAAGATGTAGTTCATGTGGAAGATAGCGCAGTAACTTGGGGAAATTTTTTCCAGAACATAAATTGGAATGTCAGTGACAAGTATTTAGATACTTCTGACGTACTGTTAGTTAACAACGACACAAAAAAAGTGACCTATATATTAAACGGTGAAGAAGTCAGCAATATAACTAACAAAGTTATTGGAGATAAAGATAGGTTGTTAGTAAGTTACGGTTCGTCGACAAAAGACGAGTTGAGTAAACAGTTTGATACAGTTGCTACGACTGCAGAAAAGTACAATATTACAAAAGACCCAGCATCATGCAGCGGTGGTCATAGCGAAGACAGCATAAAAGACAGGTTGAAGCATTTGTTTTAATAATAACTATAGTTAAAAGAAGTAATCCAAGAGTCTATCTATAGAACTCTAGTTCGCCATCCTTTATTTGCAACATAGGACCCATGTTTGATGCTAAGAATGTTCTCTCACTATCCGTGCCGTCAGCAAGTACATATCGAGCATACTCAATGAATGGATTATCTAGTTTTTGATCGATTTTGTAGTGAGTAAGTATAGTTTTAGTTGTATAGAAGTGTTTGTCGACCCTTGCTCTAAGTTTTTCGGTTATTTTTATGTCCTCGTGATGTTTCTCAATAAAACCCTGCATCAATTCACAAAGTCTTTCTTCATTCACATATTTCTCGGCACAGTTTGGGTCTTTACGTCTTGTGCAGTTGTAGTATACGAATCTTTTTACGTCACCATTTTTTAGCGTCTTGAATTTGTCTTGTGCTGTGATATCTGCAGTACACCGTCCACACTTCAATAGTCCTCGGAAGGCGAATGTCTTTGACCCCCACACACCCTTGTTTACACCTCTCGTTTCTTGCACTAGATCGAATAGCTCTTTAGATATAAGTGGTTTATGAGCACCTGTATACCATGGTGCATCAGGTGCTTCGGGATATTGAAATTTACCGTAGTAAAAGGACGTGCCGAGAATCACTAGTATTTGGCTCACACTAATTGGTTTGCCCGAACGGTTGGTGAAGCCTTGCTCATCAAGCCATGCTTTTATCCTGCGACCGCTCCAACGCTCATACCCAGCTTTTTGAAAAGCTTCGATAATTAGTTCCGATCTATCAGGGTCGAGGATTATGTCGTTAACACCTGCGAATGCTCGATTCATGTATCCAAGTGGTGCAACGCCTGGTCGCCAACCCATCTCGCATTTGTTTCTAATGCCTCGTTTGACGTTAATACTTTTGTTATCATTCTCAAGTTTGGCTTGCGAACAAAGAATCATTAGCAAGAACTTCTCATTCGGGTTATTTGTGAACGTCTGCGAGTAAGTACGGATATGTAGTAGCTTGCCTTGATCCATGAGGTCAACAACCGATCCAAGGTCGCCAGCATTCCTACTCAGTCGATCGGGTGCCCATGTGAGGACGGCATTATATTCTTCGCTTGCTAAGCCCTTAAGTAATTTGTTGTATACGGGTCTTTTGCCAGAATCTTTAGCAGAGTGACTCTCCTGAAGCTCGCAGACTATCTGCAACCCTTCACTTTCGGCTAGTGCTCTCATTTCGTTAAGTTGTGAGTCAATCGACATTGCCTGACGCTCGTCGCTCTCAGAGCTTTTACGAGCATACAGGCAATATCTTAATGTCGGTTGACTGTCCAGCATGGCAAGCACAACAGTACCGCTGCACCCCAGTTAAGTCTAGTCTATTATCTAAAGATATTTAGGGAAAACACGCGTAAAACTATCGGCTGTTTCGACCAACCATTTGATTAGGTCTTTAGAATCGCTTTCGTCTAGAAAATCACCATCATGCGTAACGATAATACGACTTGCTTTGCGTTCTGGTAATTCTTGCCAGTCCAAAGTAAACCCGAGTTTGGTTTCAATATCCTCTTTTTTAGAGAATAACTTATGAAATAGGTCTTTGTTATCGGGAATATAAAGTTCCATTGCTACTTGTTGTTCTTTTGAATTCAAAGTAGCACTGAGGTGAGCCTGTGATGATCCTACTCTAATGTTCTGCCAATGTTGGGGAGCCAAGCTGGAATAGACGAAGTCAGAACTGTGAAAATGGTTCTGACTTTTTGTATACCCAGAATAGAAATGAAACCGTCTATTTAATATGTGAACAGTGTTGATTGCTAGAACAGGAAGTTAATAATCCAGCCGATGATAATTATTCCTGTTGTAACCACTCCAAAATACATTGCAAGTAGCTTTAAGCTCATAACTTTTTTAAGTATCAACGCTTCGGGCAAAGACAAGCCAACGGTCGCCATCATAAAGACTAGTGCGGTGCCAATAGGTACGCCCTTGATAACCAGTGCTTGCATGATAGGAATCACACCTACGGCGTTGGAATAGAGCGGTACAGCCACGATGGTGGCAATGGGTACTGTCCACCATGCACCGTTACTAAGTGTGTTTTCAAAAAAGTCTTGTGGTACATAACCGTGTATTGCTGCACCAATGGCTATACCGATAAGTACATAAGGAATCAATTTTTTGGTTAGCTGCAATCCTTCTGACCACCACAACTTCATAAGCTCTCTTTTAGGTTGCTTAACAACAGCACCACCCATGCCTGTTCTAACGTGCTTGCTTATTTCTAAGATGTCGGGGCTAATGTGTTTTTTAACGTTTATTCTGCTTAATACAAGTCCACCAATAACTCCAACTGTCATGGCAGCAAGAACATAGTAAATCGTTAGCTTAAAACCAAAGAGCCCAATAAATAATGCTATCGCAGCTTCATTGATGAGCGGAGACGTTATTAGGAAAGTGAATGTAACGCCAATAGGTATGCCAGCACCTAAAAAGCCTACGAATAATGGGATTGATGAGCACGAGCAGAACGGTGTAATTGCCCCAAACATAGCGGCTAGAATGTAATCTAGCCCATACCATTTTCGTTTCTGCAAAAAGTCACGTATTTTTTCTAGCGGCAAATAGTAGCGGATCATAGCCATCAAGTAGTTGATGACAAGTAGTAGCAAGAGAATCTTTAGGCTGTCATAGATAAAGAAATTCAAAGCATCGGCTATTTTAGAGCCGTGTTCGAGTGAAAGCAGATTGTATATAACCCAGTCAGCAAAAGCTTGCAAGGGCTGAAAGATACTCATAGTGTTAATTTTCGGTTAGCTTATTATTTATTTGCTGTCTCAAGAATCAGGTTCTTAATCTTCTGTGTACTAGGGCTGTAGCCAACCATAGCAATCTTGCCATCAACAACTAATGCTGGTGACTGCATTAAGCCTAGCTCTAATAAACGCTTCATACCGTCTTGATTGGTGATGTAGATTACTTCGGCACTTTCGCCAATTTCAGCAGCAGCTACTCGCGTTATCTTGTGTAGCTGTTGGCATGTTGCACATCCCGTTCCTACAACTTCGATTTTCATCTTGGTTCTCCTTTTTATTAGTTAACGAAAAAATAATATCCGTGACATATTTACCTTGTTCACTCAAAGCATAGTGCGTCTTAAGCCCTCGCTTTTCTGCAACTACTAAGTCGGCTTGCTTTAGGTCGGCAAGGTGATGGGAAATAAGGCTTTGGGATAGGTCGGTGGCGTGTTCTTCGAATTCACATACACAATGCTCGCCACCATCACGAAGTATGCAAAGTAAGCGTAATCGATTCTGTTCAGCCACTATTTTAAGCAAGCCCGAAAGATCTTGGATGTCTTTGGAGGCAGTAGAGGTATTATCGCAACAACTATATGAACGCATATTCATATATTACGCTTTGCTGATGTATTGTCAACTAATTGACTGCTAAATCTTGCTTTATTGCGGTTATGACATCCTCTATCGTTGTGAGCCAAGCATAAGCACTTTGTGAAAGCAAAGTGTTTTTGTTTGTGAGACAATGAGGCTATGCAAGTTTTAGGTATCGCGCTATCTTTGTTTCTTCTGTTTTTTGCCATATTTCAATTACTTTTGGTTATGGGAGCGCCTTACGGCGAAGCTGCTTGGGGGGGACGGCAAGGAAAAATATTGCCTAGAAACTATCGCATCGCAAGTGCATTTTCTTGTTTATTCTTTATCATTTCGATTTTAGTAGTTTTATCAGCGACGGGGATAATTAATTTGTTTAGGTCGTCATTTGTAGGTGGCTACATGTGGTTTTTAACTGTTTATCTAGGCTTAGGAATTATTATGAATGCAATCTCTAGAAGCAAAATAGAAAGATATTGGGCACCAGTTATAGCTGTAATGTTTATTCTTTGCCTTATGATATTGCTTTAATTATTTAATTTGCATCATGCCCACAATTGCTAGTCAAGCATAATCACTTTGTAGCAGAGTGTTTTTTGTTTTCGGGGTATAATTATATTATGAGAACTATACATCGCGATATTGCTGGTGGTTTTATATTTTCTAAAGATGGAAAGTTACTGTTAGGTAAGAACCGAAAAGGTGGGGTGTACGAGGGCTCATTTGTAGTGCCAGGTGGCGGAGTAGATGATGGTGAAACTAAAGAGGCCGCGCTTAGACGCGAAATGCTTGAGGAAACGGGTATAGATACAAACACTGCTACTGTAACGCCACTTTATCAATCATCGGGCGAACACGAAAAAACACTTAGAGATACTGGCGAGCGAGTGTCTGTAAAAATGAAATTTTACAACTATCGTATTGATCTTAGCCTAAATGCCGATGAAGTTGTTATAAAAACTGAGGACGATTGGTATCAGTCACGCTGGTTTTTGATTGAGGAGCTAAAAAATGCAAATTTAAGTGAGCCAACTCGTAATACTCTGGTTGAAACGGGGATTATAAAAGAGTAGTTGTTGGCTACATATCGCCAAACGTACAATCCTCAAACTGCTCTTTAGTAGTTTGTAATGTTTCATCTAGGAGGATATATGATTACATATGTGACCCATATGTCTGTTATGTATTAACGCTACTGTACTTTTGCTATAATTGTATTGTTAGTAAGCCCAGACGCATAAAATAACTTCTTAGTCTCAAGAAACAATTATTATCTGGTTAACAATCAATTAGAGACTAACTTTATTACTAAATAAGGAGTCAAAACTATGTCACAAATGCCAAAAGAAGAGCAGACACAGTGGTACGAAAGAACGCATAAGCATTGGCGTTCTTGGGGATCTTGGTTTAGCTGGGGTTCACCAGTTGGGCTAGGACTATTTTTGCTTGCTATTGCAGGCGCAGTCTGGATTATTGCTCAGATATAAAGCAATAAGTAGTGCATAATATAAATTAAAATCTGTTATGCACTACTTTTAAGAGTTTTTGTTAAATATTGTTGACATGATATTAGTAGGTTTGATAAATTATAAATTAGGAAGATCAAGTGAAACAGCACATTAATATGTAGCCAAGCAAGTTTGATAGTTCGAGTAAGGTTATTTAGTTAGTAGGCTACATCTGTGGGTGCAAATCTTCCTTAGGTTCTAAAATAGAGGCACATTTAGTGCCTCTATTTGCTATTATAGGTTTATAAGGAGATAAAATTATGGCTATGAAAAGGTTTTTGGTAAAAAGTAAGCTAGGGTTGGGGCGGGACTTTTCTGTTTTTGATGATGAAGAAGCAACAAATAAAGTATACTTTATTGATGCAAAAATAGGTTTTGGCACAAAAGCAGATATAAAAGACACCAACGATAATATTTTGTATACTGCAAAAGGCAAAATAATTAATATTCCAAGGCGAATGGAATTTTTTACACCAGATGGTAATGTGGCCGCAAAGCTAACTGCACGGTTTTCTCCAATAAAATCTCGCTTAACAATGGAGCTATCAAATGGCCAAGTTTGGGAGCTTTCCGGTAATTTTATGGGCAAGAACTATACCGTAATGCAAGGTGATACTAAAATTATAGAAATTAATCAAAAATGGCTAACTTTGCGTGATAAATATTTTGTAGAAATTGATGACAGCGTAGATACGGCACTTGCGCTTGGGCTAGTTTGGGCAGTAGATATTTGGCGCGAAGGCAAAAACAACTAAACACAACCACCACAAAATAGTAGATTATGACAAATGTAATAAACAATAATTACTTAATATCAAAAAAAGCTCGCGATGCTGTAGCTGATGTTTTAGGTTATGAAATTGAAAAGCTGCAGATTAAACCCGTTAGTGGTGGGTATTCTCGTAATAGGCGTTCAGTAGTAGGCCGAGATGATACTTGGGTTTTTGTAAAAGAAGTTGACACAACTTTATTGCCAAACGGCGGAAAAGAAGAAAAATGGTGGTTAAAAAAAGATAATTTATGCGTAGGGGCTTTAAACAAAATAGCCCCCGAATTTGTGCCAGAATGGTCGCGTCTTGAGTTGGGCGGGCACGTATTAATTATGCCAGCTTATATAAAAGAAGATGGTTGGCTATGGCAATTGCCCAAATATATAAAATTACAAAATAAATATATTGAGGCAGTATTGAACGTAACAAAAAAGCTTGAGACCGTTAACTTTAAAGATTCAGAAATCAAAAAAATGCAATTGCAAACATATTTTAGAGATAAGATAGGTTACGATGAAGGATTTGACCAAATTATTAAATCTAAAACTGTTAGGAATAAGCTTTTAGAAAAATTTGTTTCACTTAAAAACGAATATCCAGAATCTGACCAATTAAAGTATGACCAAGTTATCATTTTACTTAATAATAAAAATGAGCAAAAAGAGTTAAAAAATATTGCTACAAATCTTACGAAACAACCAAATGATTGTTTTGGCCTTTGTGATGTTAGAAGTGATAATATTGCTTATAATACTAATACCGGCCAAATTAAATTAGTTGACTGGAACTGGGCATCTTTTACTCCAAATAATTTTGGATCAACCGAGTTTCTTATAGATATGGCTAGGCAAGGTGTTGATATTAAAGCTTGGTTTAATAGTATAAATATTGAATTACTTGTTACATTAATTGGTTATTGGCTAAAGTCTTGCATTAATAAGCCACTTGCCCCCGGTAACAATTTGCGCGATATGCAAGCCATTTCTGCCGCTAACGCATTAAGCATATACAATTTAATAAAATAGATACTTAATTTTTGTGAATTTGTTGGGCTTCTTGTAGGAGTTTTAGTACCAATGTATCTATTGGGTAGATTGATAATTATAATATCTTTTGGTCTAATACAAACGCATATAGCCGTGTATTTTGCTAGTTGTAGTTAGCTCGGTTTGAGCAGTGTTTCAAATTGAATCGTGAGTTTTAGTATGTTCTCACTGTTCTTTATTATATATTCGCGCGGGTCTTGAGCGTGAGCAGATAGTTTATAGCAGCTATTATTTATTAGATTCGATGCTTTTTTTGGTTTTAACGTTAAAGAATCTTATAGATGCAAACAAAACAATGTATGATGCATATGTGCAGAGTGTGGCGATTATCATAATTCCACTAACTTGATTTGGGCTTTGGTTAACAGTACCTGCTCCGTTTGTAAGTAAAGAAAAGTCCCATAAGGCGTGTAAGACCATAGTAACCCATAAAAAGCCCGTTTTTCTAAAAATTGCGTAATATACACCACCAGCCAAAAAGGTAAATACAACTTGCATAACGGTGGTTTTAATATCTTGGCCATTTAATATGTTTAGACTATGCATTAGCCCAAAAGCTAATGAGGTAATTAAAAAGACCTTAATTTCTGTAAAGCCAGAGCCGCGGGCGCCTCTTAATAGTAAACCTCTTGTCATTAGTTCTTCTGAATAGCCTACTAGGGCAGTAGCAATGGCTGCATAAATTATAAATGTTGTACCAAGGCTACCAATGTCTCCAGATACAAAGTTAATAATTGTGCCAATAATGGCAAAAACTACAAGTAGATTTATCCAGTTGTGCCCTTGAATTTTAAATTTATCTTTAAAGACATCTTTATACCAGCCGCTCCACAGAGCAAATAAAGTTAAAAATATTGATGATAAAGCTACGGGCATTAGCACACCTTTTAAAAGGTTATTGCTATTTTTAGTAATCTCGGTA
>JAUPVN010000073.1 GCA_030917025.1 Patescibacteria group bacterium
ATAATTCTTTAGAAAACACCGCAGAAGAACAAGATACAGAGTCATCTTCACCAGAGTCTCCTTTAACAACTGCTCAAAACCAAGAAAATATACAAGCAGAAGAAACTCCTGCACCACAGGCTACAGAAGATTCCGAGCCAAAACCAGAAGTAATTGATGCCACTAAGACATACCAGGATACAAAAGAGCCCACAACACCTACCGAGCCAGAAACCCCTCAAGATAATACTATTCCACCTGTTATACCTGTAGAACCAACAGATGACGACCAAAATGGCACCCGTAACCCAGAGCCGGCATCTGTTCGCAAAAAGATAATAAGCCCCATGCATGATGGAGAATCTTTAGGAACGCCAGATATAAACAAACTATACCAAGAAGAAATGGCTAAAGAGGCAGAAGAAAATGGTTTGCAAAACCCAGTAGCTAACAGCATTGTATCTGCAAGCACTAACCCAATTTCTGTTAATTCGGGTAATGCAGAGCTCCCCCAGCTAGAAACTATAGACGCCAGCCAAATCCCCGGCATATCCACAGACGGCACTGCGCCCATAGGTATTGTTACCCCAACCACAACCCCAGAACAACCAACCCAAGCAGATACTACAGCCCCAGAACCTCACGAAGACCCAAATAATCCAAACAATATTGCTCTTTAGTCACAAAAAATAGCTAAAAGTTAGTAAATATTATATAGTATTTATATGCGAATAAACAAATACGTTGCATTAGCAACTGGCTTAAGCCGCCGCAAAGCAGACGATGCTATTGCAAGTGGGCAAGTTAAAATCAATGGAACATCGGCTAGCACAGGCTGTGCCGTATCAGACCAAGATATTGTAGCAATTAATAACAAAAAACTATCTTTACCTATTTTTACTACTATCTTATTAAACAAACCAACAAGCTATGTTTGTTCACGCAATGGGCAGGGTAGCGCTACAATATATGATTTATTACCAAAAAAATATCATCATCTTAAACCAATTGGCAGGCTAGACAAAAACAGCTCTGGTTTACTACTTTTAACAAATAACGGTGTTTTACACCAAAAACTTACCCACCCATCTTACGCAAAACAAAAACGCTACATAGTAATGTTAAACAAACCATTATTACCCAAAGACCAAGCCAATATTTTAAAGGGGGTAATGTTAGAAGACGGCATTAGCAAATTGCAATTACAAAAAACCGATAAGTCTTGGGTAGTTACAATGTCAGAAGGCCGTAACCGCCAAATTAGGCGCACATTTTCTGCCCTAGGCTACAAAGTAATAAGCCTCACGCGTACAAACTTTGGCCCCTATAAATTATCAGACATCCCAAAAAATGCTAAAATCTTAGAAATAAAATAGCAAATAATGTATTTTTATATATACGATTATGAAAAACGCAGAACAACAGCCACCAAGAAGTGAATATTCTGAATCACAAGCAATAGCCAATTGGGAGAATAGATTTAGAGATGCAGTAATTTCAGCTATTAAACAAATTTCTGATCAACATTTAGTAAGTATATATAATTTTACTATTCCTAACTGTGATGAACTAACAAAGATTGGCATAAAAAACGCCTACAACCATCACTTAATCCCAAAAAATAGTGACTATTTAAGCCTAAAAGATTGGCTAATGGTAATGGTGCAACACTATATAACAGGCAACCCTCACCAGTTTCAACGTGATGGATATGATAAAACCAAAAATGCAAAAAGAATAATCGCAGAAGTAATTGGGCGAGCAAGAAAAAAATCCTTAGGCCAAGAATCTGTAGTACAAGCCATAAAAGAGCAATTCAACTAGTGGCCAACAAAGTATTTAATAAATACTACCGTTACACCAATTGCAGAAACAATTAAAGACGTTAAGACAGATCTTTTTGCAGAAAAGCCACTTAATCTACTGGCCCAATAACTAAATACTACCAATGTAGTTATTAAAAAGATGTAACTTATATTAAACGCAACTTGTGTATTATATATACCTAAATAACTAAGTAAAAAAATAAAACTTGGCCACAAACTAACGCTAATAATTGCAAAAGAATCTTGCTCAATTTCTGATCTTTGTTGTTTTGTTAAAGGCTTTTTTTGCTTAATAGTTTTACCAATAATTTCGGCGTATATCTCTGCAATTACTATTGCAACAGAAGCAAAAAAGGTCCCAAACATCAAGCTTGCAGGTGTAAAATGATTAGTATAGTGTTGAGAAATTAAATAGGCATATATTAATATTGTGCCATAAACCACTTTAGATGCTCTATCATTACCATAGTATTTTTGAAAATTATTTTTTGCCATATTTTAATTATGTATTAATAAACTAATAAATTCAATTTAGTAATTATTGTTAATGTATTCTTGTAAAATTTTGGTTTTATTTGTATCCCAATTGGGTGGGTCTGTTACTGTGGCCCAACTATTAACAACAGCATTACCATACATATGCCCGTGGCCATACGGCACCGTTCCTGCAGATATTTGATCTATACCAAGCTGAAAAAAGCTAACAACCGGAAACCACCTAGTTGCCGGAGAAACATCAGGCCCGCGCGGTTCTTTTAACCAGTCTGGCTTAGTATCTATTAAGCTAAAATCAAACCAAACAACTGGGTCAGAAGCATGCTGAACATATAAAATTCTTGGTTTTTGCCAAGTGCTTGTATCTTTTGTGATAGATTCATTATCGTAAGCAAATCTAACCGCTTTACCGTTATCGTAAACGGGCAACCATTCTGGCGAACCTTTATCTCTATTATTGGTTGTGTTGCGCCATAAATTGGTAAAGTTTGGGGTGCCAACAAACAATGCGCCATCTATAGAAAACCTTAAATCGTTAACGCCAGAATAAGGAGTTTGGCCACCATAACTACCAAGACTTAGCCCATAAGCATATAGCTTAGGCCTTGTATCTTTTGGCATTTGCATCCATTTGCCATAAACTGCATCAAATAGTGCTTGGCCAGCTTCTGTGGCGGTTTCTTTATCTGTTAAATAAGATATCCAGCTAGGCAAATAAGAATACTGTTGGCTAACAATTGCCGTGTTACCGCCGTACATATATTCTACAGAATCTACCGCTTGGGGCTCTAACCAGCCAGACCCAGTGGTTGTTGCCAAAATTATAGCCTGTCTGTTAAATGCGCCGGTTCTTTCCATTTCTTGAACAACAATATCGGCTCTTTGCTGGGCTGTTTCTGCTGCCTTTAAGCCAACATAAACTCTAACTGGTTCGTTAGTTGCTTGGCCAACTACTTGTTCTATTTTTTGTTTATCTGGGCCACCAGCAACAAATTTTCTACCTTGGTAGCCAATGGTATCCCAACTACTTAAAGATTCTGCACTACCAGACCTTAACGCGCTAGTAGGCTGCGTATATCCCTCTGGAACAGTTGTGTCTCTGTAGCCAAAATATGCATTAGCTACATTTACAAAATTTGTAGCAAAAACACCACTAACAACCCAAAATACCAAAGAACTAATTATTATTAAACTTAGTAAAATACTTAATCTTTTTGGTAACAAATGATCTATTTTTATATAGGTAAAATTAAACAACTTGCCCAAAAGCCGGCTAATAAACAAAATTATTACAAAAACAATAATAGCTATTAACCAAACAATTAATATATGAAAACTCTGGTTTGTAGGCAAACCCACCAAAGCCTGAACTTCGTTATGCCAAACCTTAGCCAGCCAAGTAAACGCTACTAAAACAACAAGCCCAGTAACATAAAGGGCCTTCCAGGCATGCATTTTAACTTTTGCGGGTACTTCATTTTGCACTAGCCATCTAATAACAGCGCTAATTAAAACACCAATACCATAACCAGATGCCACAGAAAGCCCCGTTACCAAACCCTGAATATACGCCGTTCTGGGCAATAAAGATGGCGCAACAGACAGCGCAAAAAATATTACAGCAAATACTAACCCCAAATAATTAAATTTCTTAAAGTAGGCTATAAATTTTTTATTAACTTTATTAATCTTCATATAAACTTAACACTTTTTGCTAGTTTACGACTAACAATACAGATATTATATACAGTAGTTTAGATTATTTAAACTAAATAAATGTTCTATGCAATAATTCTAATGCTTTTTTTGTATCTTCTTGCGCTACAACAACAGCAACACTAGCACCTTTTGGATGAGTAATTATTGTCTCTATACCAATATTATTATCTACTAGTGCTTGAGATAGCCTTATAATCGCCTTAGCGCGCATTAATCCATCGCGCAAACCCTCGCCAACACAGTATATTATGCCAAAAAGATGTATGTTAACATCGGCGTAATCTCCTATTACTTCATCTTTTAATCTACGATCAAATTCTTCTAAAACTTTTTTTGATGTTTTTTCGTGCAGGGTAAAGGTTATGTCATCTTGGCCAGCTGGCATATGTTCTATAGACAAATCCAAATCACTAGCAATACTTAGCACCTTTTCTAAATATCCTTTTTGCTCACCCATGCCCAACTCATGAATAGATATTGTTTGTAATCTTCTGGCAGATACGGTTACAACCGATTCATCTTTTTTTGTTTCTCGATTTTTTGTAATTCGTGTGCCTGGTAAATCTGGGTTAAACGTATTTTTAATAACTATCGGAATATTAGCGCCTTGTAAAACTTTCATTACAGTTAGCTCTAATACGCCATTCCCACCAATTGCGCCTTCGCGCATTTCTGCCTCTGTAAGCTCGGGCAAAACTACAGTATCTTTTACCTGCCTTGGATCTGCGCTATGTACACCGTTTTGATCTGTGTAATTATAATATTCAACTTTTTGTCCATCTTTGGCTACATCAAGCAAGGCAAACGCCGCTAAAGCTCCAGAAATGTCAGATCCACCCCTTGGCAAAACATTTCTTTCTCCTATATCATTAACACCATAAAATCCAGGAGTCACAATTTGACCATCAGTTTGTTGCAAAATTTGTGATAGCGCATTAACTGAGGCTACAGTTTCTAAATTGCTATCTTCATCAAAACTAACCCAATCTTTTGCATCTACAAAGGTATTGCCACTAAGAGCCGCAAAATACCTAGCACTAAATTCTTCCCCTAAAGACATTGCAAAGTCTACAGGGTTAGGGGCTGTTGCAATTTGGCCTAATCTTATTATTAATAATTCTAATATTTGCAAGCGTTCTTGTGTGGCGACATCTTGGTATAAGTTATTAAACCTTTCTACAATAGCGTTTTGCATATCATCTACATCTTTACCGTCTACAATTGCAATGGCTAAGCTGCCTAGCATATCAGTCATCTTTACGTCGTAACCCTCTGACTTGCCCGGAGCAGATACCACTATAACTTTATGGTCTGGGTTAGATCGGAAGAGC
>JAUPVN010000074.1 GCA_030917025.1 Patescibacteria group bacterium
CCAACCATAGGGCAAAACGCTTATACTTTAACCAAGGGCTTAGATACTCCGGATACGCCAGGTGGCTATAAGGGTAGAATGGGCTTGTATGAAGTCTTTAACATAACCGAAGATATTCAAGATTTAATTATCAAACGAGCAACCAGTGCCGAAATACAAGACGCTGCCAAGGCTCAGGGTATGATAACCATGAGGCAAGACGGTTACTTAAAAGCATTAGGCGGAAAAACAACATTAAACGAGGTGAACCGAGTTGCGTCATCGGACAGCGCATAAATAACTAGGGTGGGAAAATTAATATGAGCACACAACCAAGAATAGAAATATTATTAGAAGAAGTAGTTAAACAAAATGCTAGTGATTTGCATTTGCAGGTAAGTTTACCACCAATGCTTAGGGTAGATGGTGCATTAAAGGCCGTTAGCGGAGCGGACGTATTAACTGAAGAAGTCGTAGAATCACTAATTTTTGCTATCTTAGATGATGACCAGAAACAAATATTACTAAAAGATAAAGAATTTGACTTTAGTTTTGCCTTTGGTGACCTAGGCCGTTTTCGTGTAAATGCGTTCCACGAGCGCGGTAACTTGGCTGCCGCATTAAGGCTTATACCAACCGAAATTACAACTATCGAACAACTGGGTTTGCCACAAGTAGTTAACAAATTTGCCGAATACCCCCGTGGTTTAGTATTAGTAACTGGCCCAACAGGTTCTGGTAAGTCAACTACGCTTGCCGCACTGGTTCATAAAATTAATCACGAGCGTGCCGAGCATATTATAACTATTGAAGACCCAATAGAATTTACTCATAAAAGTGTTAAAAGCGTTATAGTACAGCGTGAGGTTCACTACGATACATTTAGTTTCTCTGCCGCGCTAAGGTCTAGCTTGCGTGAAGATCCAGACGTTGTTCTTATTGGTGAAATGCGTGACTTAGAAACAATTGCCGCCGCAATTACAATTGCCGAAACTGGTCACCTTGTGTTTGCCACGCTACACACTAACAGCGCCGCCCAAAGTATAGACCGTATGATAGATGTATTTCCACCACACCAACAGCCACAAATTCGCTCACAACTAAGTAACATTTTAATGGCAATTTGTTCACAACGCCTAATACCGTCTATTGGTGGTGGCAGGGTAGCCTCTGCGGAAATACTCATCGGTACACCTGCTGTACGTAATATTATTCGTGAGGGCAAAAGTCATCAGCTAGATGCAGTCATACAAACAGGTGGTGAATATGGCATGCAAAGTATGGATAAAACCTTAGTTAACCTTATCCATGGTGGAACAATTACGTACGATGAAGCTCGAAACTACGCAGTAGACCTCGAAGAGCTAGATAGGTTAATGAGAGGTTAATTATGCTAAGTTTTGCCTATACAGCCCGTAACCCAGCAACCGGCCAAAAAGTAAATGCAGTAGTTCAAGCCGATAGCGAACGTGCAGCAGCCAAACTTATTAAAGAGCAAGGTCTTGCACCTATAGATATTACTTTGCAAAATAAGGAAAAAACTGGCTTCTTTAAAAAGGTAAGAACTAAAGATAAAATTTTATTTGCGCGCCAGCTTAGCACTCTTATAAATGCTGGCTTACCTCTCGTACAGAGTTTACGTTCGGTACAAAAAACAACAAGTTCAAAACCAATGCAAGCTACAATTTCAGAAGTTATTGGAGATGTTGAAGCTGGAAGTGCTTTTTCTAAAGCATTAGAAAAACACCCACAAGTGTTCAATACAATTTTCATTAACTTAGTTGGCGCTGGTGAAATATCTGGTACCTTAGATGCTTCTTTAGAACGGCTAGCCAACCAACAAGAAAAAGATGCCGAAATTGTAGGCAAAGTACGGGGGGCTATGGTTTACCCAATGGTTGTAGTTGGTGTTATGGCTTTGGTAGTAGGCTTTATGCTTGTGTCTGTTTTACCACAGGTACAAGTTTTATATGATGGTTTACCTGGGGCTGAGCTACCTTTGTTAACACGTGTTTTGTTAGGTATTTCTGGGCTTATAACTAAGTATTGGTGGGTTTTAATAATATTAATTGTAATTGGCACAATATTTGGCAGTAAATGGGTCAGAACTGTTGGTGGTAAAAAATATATAGATGGCGTTAAAATGCATGCGCCAGCCATAGGGCCATTATTTATGAAAATGTACATGGCTAGGTTTACGCGAACGGGCTCTACGCTAGTAGCTAGTGGAGTACCGCTACTACAAATGTTAGAAATTACAGGCAAATCTGTAAACAATGTTCATATAGAAGCTTCAGTTAAAAGAGCAATTGTTCAAGTTAAAGGTGGCAAAAGTTTAGCAGACAGCCTAGAAGGTGACTCAAACTTTTTAGAACTAGTACCTAATATGCTACGTATTGGCGAGCAAAGTGGTTCGGTAGAAGAGATGATGAGCCGCACAGCCGACTACTATGAAAAAGAGGTAGATCAGCAAATAAAAACAATCAATACTATTATTGAACCTGCTTTAATGATTATTTTGGGTATAGTTGCCCTAATAATTGTAGCCGCTGTTTTGCTGCCTATATATAGTTTGGCAGGCAAAGATTTATCTGGTAGTCGTTAATAATTACTACTATTTGAGACAAATTGTAATATATAGTTGAGGGTCGTACATTGAGGGGCTCATAAATAATCAAATTAATGCTTGCGCTTATGGTTACTATGTAGTAACATACAGGGGTATATAGCATAACAAATATTAGGCAAATGCCTAAAGGAAAGGGCACCACAAATGCTTAAAAAATCAAACCAAAAAGGCTTCTCTATCATTGAAGTTCTTATAGTACTGGCAATTGCAGGTTTAATAATGTTAATAGTTTTCTTGGCAGTACCTGCTCTACAAAGAAACAGCCGAAACACAGCAAGGGAAGCAGATGCTTCTAAGATACTTGCGGCAGTTAATCAATGTCTATCTAATAGAAATGGTGCTACTGGGCAATGTAATTCAAATGCTTTATTAACGGCAAATGGCGGTCTTGAGATGACATCATTGAATCAGATACAAACTATTACTCTTAATAGGGCTAATGTTGGTAATGGCTTATTTAACGATCTAAATTATAGCTTTACAGCACAATGCGCCAATGATACAGCAGATATTGCCGCTAGCACTAATTCCAGGTCTTATGCTGTTGCATTTCGTATCGAAAACGGTACAGCTAATGGTATTACTAAATGCATCCAAGGATAATCTGTTAAAAACGTAGTGTTTAAATAAAAACTGTTATTCTTTAGTGAACCACAGCCCAGGATAGCCCATAACTAGCTTGAATATGTTTAAGTGAGTTATGGGCTGTTAATATTTAGAAGTATATTCTTTGGAACCAAAGTCTTGAACTGGTTAAATTAATAATATTTTTTTATCTTGTCTTTTCAGATATTTACTTACAGGTATTTATTTAATAAAGTACATTCTTTGGCAAAGTATCATTATTCTATTTCTTAAATTGAATATGAAATAGATAAATTATTGATATTAGTGCATGTTGATTGGTATGATCATAAAATTATTGTAATTATTAATTAATATTTTCATGGTATGATTTTAAGCATGATTGATTTAACAAAAATAATAATCTTTTCTTTGCTTGGTTTAATACTTGGTAGTTTTATAAATGCTTGGGTCTGGCGCCTTAGCAAACAGATAGATTCTGAAGGCGAACCAAAAAAACTTACAGCTAAGCAAAAAAAAGAACTAAGCATTGTTACCGCAAGATCTATGTGCCCAAATTGTAAACACGAGCTAGCAGTTTTAGATCTAATACCTATTTTTAGTTGGTTATTTTTAGGTGGTAAGTGTCGTTATTGTAAAAAGCCTATCAGCAAACAATACCCAACCGTAGAGCTAACCACTGCTATATTATTTGGTTTATCTACATATTTTTGGATATTTAACTACAATTGGCAATATGTAGCATTTGCTACATGGCTTGTTTGCTTAGTTGGTTTAGTAGCCTTAGCGGTTTACGATATCAAGTTCATGCTTTTACCCGACCGCATTATGTACATTATGTACGGTATAGCAGGTTTTGGGCTGGTTGTGCAGTTTGCTATAGGTAGGCCACTGGCAGATATTAAAAATGTAGTTATTTCGGTTTTAATTTGTGGAGGAATATTTTGGTTGCTCTATCAGGTAAGCAAAGGTAAGTGGATAGGTGGCGGTGACGTTAAACTTGGCTTTTTATTAGGCCTGCTTATTGCTACGCCAATGCTATCTTTCTTAATGCTATTTTTAGCATCATTTTTAGCCACAATAGTAGCTATACCATTACTTGTTAGCAAAAAAATCAAGCGGAATGCTCATATACCTTTTGGCCCATTTTTAATTGCTAGCACTATAATTACAGTTTTGTACGGCCAGTATCTACTCGACTGGTACACTAACTTAATTGTAGTTGGTACATCCTAGCTAAAAGCAGGTTCGTTCCGCTCTTGACCCGGAAAATATAACCTTGTCATTCTGAATCCAATTCAGAATCAGTTAAAAATTTTGTTTATAAAAATGCTAGCATTTTTATTGCTTATGTTATAATTAGACCATATAAATAACAGGGTAGGCTTGCCTAAAATACAGTAAAAATGTCTATAAAATTAAAACCGTTACAAAAAAATGTCTATACAGTGGTCGAGACCGTTATTGTTATAGCTGTTACTGGTGTACTATTTTTGTCTACAAGCTGATTGAG
>JAUPVN010000075.1 GCA_030917025.1 Patescibacteria group bacterium
ACCATAAAAGACAATAAAGATTCTGATTTTAATTAGTTGGTGCAAAATATATAAACAGATATTAATATATTAATTATGATAATAAATATTTTTAATTATTGTGGGTTATACTATAAACATAAGCTAATTACTTAAGGCATAATCTATGAACAGGCAAAGAAATCTTAAAATAATTGTTATATCTATAATAATTTTGTCTTTGGTGGCAATAGGCCTTGGTGTTTACTATTTTATTAAACAAAACACGGGGCAACAAACGGTTCAAACAGAATCTACGCAGCCCGCCAATAACACAGATACCCAACCTAAAGATTTTTTGACTATTGGCGAATGGGGCGTGGTTCTTAATGGCATAGAAAGTAAAAAAGTAGCATATACCGTATACAACGAAAACAATATAATGTTTGTATTACCAGACGATATAGCTGTATCAGAGCAATGTAAAGATCTTGGCGTTGGCATGAGGCGTTTTAGGGTAAAAGACACCGTTACAAGCATGCCAGAATCTACAAGATTTATTAATGGTGCCTACTATACAATAACCGGCGGCAGCTCTCAGTGCGACCAGACCACAGACAGCCCAGCATACAAAACATATCAAGATACTATAAAACACATAATAAACCAGGCTAGCACATATACAGTGGGCTCTATACCGCAATAGAAAGAACCAACGCGCCATGTGCGCTTATGTTATAATTTAAGCATTATATGATAGCAAAACTACAAACACATCTTGTAATTATTAAGTGGCTGCTAATTATTGCTTTAGTTTTGAACAGCCTTTTTTTTGGAATGTTTTTATGGACAGTAAAACACCCCCCCAAAAACCAACAATTGCAAATTTGTGTAGACGATAATAATAATATTTATGCAAGTAATGCAGATTGTAAATCTATTTATAACTATTAAATAATATGAAAACCAAGCCAAATAATAAAAAAGTAAAACTTTCTTACATAGGGCAATTTAAACAATATTATAAGCAAAACCCAAAAAGCAGAAAATACATTATTATTGGAATAATTGTTAGCGTTGGCTTAATATATTGGTTTGGATCAATTGCTATAGAAAAAATACAATTTAGCAAGGCAAACAAAACCCTAGATAGTTTTGTTACAGATATACAAGCAGAACTTGGCCAACCGGGTGTAATAAAAAAAGATAAAAGCTGCGTAGAAACGGGCGATAAATACCAAATAAATGGCTTGCCAAGCTGTAGTATTAGTTATTATTTAGAATACCCCGTTAATAGCGCTGCAATGGCAAACGAATACCAAAACAAAATTGAACCGTTAATTAATGAGCACTTTACAATAAAATATAAAATACAAAACGATTTTTTTGAATATCAAAACAGCAGAGACTCGGAAGATATTTATTATAAGCTTATGTCTTACTTAATGAATTGTAGCTATAGTATGGAGTATATCAATCCTGCAATTGTTCAAAATAATGATAATAGAAAAATAATTATTTCTACTGGTTGCTACAACAAGAAGAGCCACTGGGACCATTACCCCGTTCGCTAATAATTTGTAATAAATTAAGCTTATGCTTAAAATATAATTAATGAAAAATATAATAAATATTTTGGGTGTGGCTTTGCTGGTTATTATTTTATTTATTGTGGGCCAAGTGGGCCAAGCGGCTGCAGATAACATATGGCAAAACAGCATTCCTGGCGTGCACGTTGCCGAACAATATATCTACCCCACCAAACCAACAGATTATTTTTCTACCATACCTTGCAGCGCTTATAAACACCAAATATCGGCTACGCAAACAACAAATTATTGCGTTGTAAACACTGGGTCTTACCAAGTATCAGATAAAGCAAATGTAATTGTTCCGGGCAGTAGCTCTGTTTATTATTTAGTAAACCCAGCCAACACAAGCAATCAGCTTATACCACTAAATAATAGTTCTAGTGTAGTGCAGGTTGCCAACAACGGCTGGCAAATTAGCGTAATTTATAATGCCTATAATAATTTAAATATAAAAACATACAAAACAGCTAAAAATTTAGAAATAACTAGCACCGATATTCAAACCGTTTTAGACCCATACAATAATAACGAAAACGTATTATCTATTAACGCAGTACGCAACGTATCTGCAAATGGCGAATGGTTTGTTGGGCTTAACAACAAAGGTATTTACAAAATAAATATAGCCACAAGACAGTTGCAATATATAAGAAAGGGCGAATACACCCTAAATGGTTCTAGCGCAAATTTAAAATTAGCTATTAGCAACAGCGGAAGATATATTGCGGTTTATGTAGGCAGAAACCCCAGTTTAGAGGTTGTAGATACATATACTTGCCTTAATACCCAAGCAAGCAACGGCCTAGACGCAAAATGCGATTCTAATAGGTTTGAATCTACTATAAACAGTGGCGTACCCAATATATATCAGGCCGCGGCTTACAGAAACCTTCAGTTTGTTAACGAGGGTGTTTTAAGCTTTTATGTAACTACAGACTGGGTAGATAGCACAAACAATATAACAAAGAAAATACTACTTTATACATCTGATATAGACCCAGCCAGCAAATACGATTATCTTGCCCTGGGCGATTCTTATGCCTCTGGCGAGGGCGCCTATAGCTATAAAGATGGCACAGATGAAAAGCTAAACAAATGTCACCTTTCTGCGCTGTCTTACCCGTATTTAATTGCCAAAGACGGTATTGTTGGCAAAACCGAATCTATTGCTTGTAGCGGTGCCAAGATGAAAGATGTAGTAAATATCAATAACGAAAAATATAGTAAAGATAGCCCACAATCTTCTACGTATATAGACCCAAGCTTTAATGAATACGTCTTGCAAAGTTTTACCCCAGGGAATATTAGACAACTGGACTTTATTGATAAGTATAAACCCCAAAATGTAACGGTTTCTATTGGTGGCAACGATATTGGCTTTGGCAAAATTGTTGCTAAATGTGTTACAGATGTTGCCGAATGCTATAACACAAAACAAGATCGCCAAGA